>CAINUH010000363.1 GCA_903853735.1 uncultured Desulfomonile sp.
AGAAGTCGTTGGAGATAACCACGAAGATAGGGGATGTAAAGCAAGAGGGCATCACCCTGAACAACATCGGGGAGGTCTATAGATCCTGGGGTCAGTATGCCAAGGCGTTGGAGTATTACGAGAAGGACCTGGCAATCACCAGGAAGCTTGGAGATGTGAATGGTGAGGGAACCACCCTGAACAACATCGGCTTGGTTTACGAGTCCTGGGGCCAGTATGCCAAGGCGCTGGAGTATTATGAGAAGGCCTTAGCGATTCACAAGAAGGTCGGGAATGCAAAGGAGGAGGGCAAAGTTGGCGGGCTCAGCTTCGCTAGACTACCCTTGACTGGGGACCTGGCGAACGATTTGAACGCATCGTTCAAAGGTTCCTGCACTGTGTTTACCGGTCTCAAGGCAAGCAAGGAGACCTTCCTGAAGGATGTTGCCCCACGGTTGGACGACTACAGTAAGGTCGTCTTCGCGACCCACGGGTATTTTGGCAAGGGTCTGCCGGGTATCAATGAGCCTGTGCTTGTGTTCACCCTGGTCCCGCCTGGAACGGACGGTTACCTCCGCATGTCAGAGGTCATGGGCTTGAAGATGAATGCGGACATGGTTGCCTTGACTGCTTGCCAGACAGGTTTAGGCAAGGAGTTGTCCGGAGAGGGAGTGATGAGCATGGGTCGGGCATTTCATTCAGTATGCGGGAGCGAAGGCTGTTCTCATGAGTCTCTGGGAGGTGCAGGTTGATTCGGCCCTGCGCCTGGTGGAGACGTTTTTTCAGAACCTCAAGGCCGGGCGGAGCAAGTTGGATGCCCTGACTGCAGCTAGGGACCAGGTGAAGAAGGAAGGCTATTTACATCCCTTCTTCTGAGCACCGTTTATTCTGGTGGGGGAGGTGAACTAATAATCTCAAAGTAAGGGCTACGTTGAAGGAGGATCTAACCACGAAGCAATTGAGGACCTTCATTGTTGCAGTAGTGACCTTGTTGGTACTTGGGCTCCCCTGGTGGGTCCAATCAATCTGATAAAAAGGGAACACTGTCCCAAATAATCAAACAGGATCAGTCAATGTAGTGTGAAAAACAAGACCAGCACAGGTCCAGCACCTACTGAAACAGCAGCAGAACAGACCAACTACTTCCCGTCTTTAGCAAATGGGCAATTCTTAGGAACTCTTACACGTGACTTCCTGGAGACCGGTTGCGGAGCCATTTCAGCCACTTCACGGTTATCGTACATTCGACTACTTTCCCGGCTCTGGGCAAGCCTGTCAATCTTATAGTCTTCCGACTGGGGTATCGTCACTACGGTCTCATTTTCCGAGAGACCGAGATTCCAGTACATTTCAGCCTTCGACGTTGTCCTGAGCGTGAATAAAACAACCGAAATTACGAGCCCCCCGTAAAATAAACGCATCATAGTCGTTTCCTTTCAAAAGCGTTTTTCCAATCCATGCGTTCTCTTCACATCGGAACAATCTCCAGTATTAAACTATTTTATCATAAATGATTATAACTAGTCAACTTATAAGCAGACATCCGCACGATTGGAACAAAAGGAGTCGAAATACTTTATGTTATTATGCTTTGATATCAAGATGTTGGCGTGGCATTTGTGCCCAGATGATAGATCGTCAAGGCTGGCTAGTGATGCGTTCCGCAAGTTAGTTGGGTTATTCAGCTTATGATGCCGCGTCGATCTACCAAGTTAGCAGGAGCCTTGGGCATGTGCCATTGGTGTTACCCGTCAGTTCTTAAAGATTTTTGCAAGCGGCTCCACAGTCACAGAATTTGATTGTTCGATGGGCCATTACTTGGAATTCGAAGCGGTATCTTGCGTTGGCCTCGGGTGATCCTGTTTATATTGCTTGGCGGTTACGTTGGACTTTAGCCATTCAAGAGCCTTCTTGGCCACCAGATCAGTCTCCAGGTCGATCTTGGTGTCCCGAAGAGGCTTGGTTTTCTTTTGCTTTTTCTTGTCTGACGACTTTGGCTCATCTTCCGCCTCGTCTTCTTGCTGCTTTTGTACTTCCTCCTTGAGATCCACGTCCGGCTCGATACCTTTTTTCTGAATATGCCTTCCCTTGGGAGTGTAATAGTAAGCAGTAGTCAGTCTTAGCCCTCCTCCGTTTTCAAGGGGGATGATAGTTTGCACCGACGCCTTTCCAAAGGACTTGGAACCAAGAATAAGAGCCCTATCGTAATCCTGCAATGCTCCCGCAACAATCTCGGACGCGCTGGCGCTTCCTTCATTGATGAGGACGGCTACACTGAATTTATACTTCTTGCCCATCGTTGTAGCCCTGCGTTCCATTTGTTGATCCTTGGCCCTGCCGTCGGTATAGACAATCATGCCGTTGTCAATAAAGAGATTGGTGACCTGTACTGCCTGATCCAGCAATCCGCCGGGATTACTGCGCAGGTCCAGAATAATCCCTTTGATGTTCTCTTCACCACCAAGATCCTGGATAGCCGCGGAAAGGTCTGTATCCGTGTTCTCCTGAAAGTTCACGACCCTAATGTATGGGTAACCCGGCTCAAGTAATTCTTTTTTGACCGCATGCACGCGGATAACGTCACGTGTGATTGTAAAGTCCTTAAACTTGCTCCAACCTTCGCGCATTATGGTTACTGTGACCTTGCTGCCCTTGGGGCCTCTCATTTGTTTAACGGCACTCAGCAGGGTGATGTTTTTTGTGGATTCGCCGTTTATCTTTATGATCTTATCGCCCGGTTTGAGGCCTTCCTTAAATGCCGGGGTGTCTTCGATGGGCGACACTATGGTGAGAATCCCGTTCTCCAGAGTAATCTCGATCCCCAGACCGCCGAACTCCCCTTTTGTCTCTACCTGAAGCTCTTTGAACTGGTCCTCAGTCAGATATGAAGAGTGGGGGTCCAGCGACTGAAGCATCCCGTTGATGGCTCCCTGAATCAATTCTTTGTCGGCAACTTCCTTCACATAGTTCTTTTGAACTATGCTCATCACACGTCGAAAAAGTCCCAGTTCCTTGTAATCGGGGGACTTCCCGGTGGGCTCTCCTCCAACGCTCGAGCCAAGCATCAGAATAAATGTTAAAGTTACCAATATGAAAAAACTAGATCTTATGGGTTTAATCATCGACATAGGAGATCCTCACCTGGAATTTTCGCGCAAGTCTCAAAAAAAGGCCTCAATCTTCAAGGCTACGAATGCTATCATACGCTTTCCGGCGTAACAAGGGAAGATACAACAGGAAGGCACAAAAATGGAGCAGCACCGGTATCGCGTCGATCCTCGAATGATCCCGCCTGTGATACTGTCCATGGGTTGTGGAACGCTCTTGATATTCCTGGAGGAAACTTCACAGCGGGTACTTCTCTTCCTACTCCTCTCTCCTTTTTTTTACCTGGGAGCCGAAATCTTGGCAAGAAAAATCGTTTTCGACTCCAAGGGCGTAACCATATCAAAACTTCTCAGATCGGTGAGGATTGACTGGGCTGATCTGGGCTCAATGGACGCCATACGATCCGGCAACAAATTGTTTGTCATTCTTCAAGGTGGAGAGGATCGTCCCTTAATCATAACAAACACCATCGCACCGTTCGATGACCTAGTGGAGAACCTGCTAGAGTTTGTGCCATCCGATAAAATTGGCTCATCGGCCAAAGAGATATTGTCAAATCCCCCATCAAAGCCTGGTCCGTTCATCCAGGCATGGATAACTTGTGTGGTTCTTACCGGTCTTGTGTTGGCGAAAATACTAGGATACGGATAGTCGATTGTTGTCAAGTTTCGACGTCGCATTCTGTAGTCGCATTCATGATGCAACGGCAGCATTAGTCGAAACTGGACCGACGCCATCAGGTCAGCCGGAAATCTTCGACAGGACCAAGCCATTTCAGAATGTCAAAATAACTTGACAGACAAGACTGTCAAGAATAATTTGCGCCCCAATTGATGTTATCGACTGATGGGGTTTCGAGGAATGAGGATCACCCCGCTAGCCAGCGGTAGTTCAGGGAATGCGTTCCTTCTCCAGTGTAATGGTTCATCTGTCCTGATTGACGCGGGTCTTTCCGGGAAACAGATGACCGAGCGGCTGCAAAAAGTGGGGGTCGATCCCGGCTCATTGAGCGGCATTTTAGTGTCTCACGGCCATTCCGACCACGTCAAAGGCATAGGAGTCCTATCCCGGAGATACAAACTTTCTGTGTTCATGAACTCCGGGACCTGGAACGTCATAGAAGGAAACGTCGGCAAACTGCACCAGTTAGAGCTTTTTGAAACCGGCAAAGTCTTTGAGCTGGCAGGTTTCCGTGTCCATCCGTTTTCTGTGCCTCATGACTGCGCTGCGCCGGTCGGATTTCGCATTTCAAAGGGAACGAGCGGCGTGGGAATAGCCACGGATCTGGGCTCAGTTACTGGTCTCATAATCACTCTCTTGCAGGGTCTCCAGGTTGTGGTACTGGAAAGCAATCACGATCCGGTAATGTTGAGAGACGGCCCTTATCCCTGGGAGCTAAAGCAAAGAGTGAAAGGCCGCCTGGGACACCTGTCCAATGCCGATAGTGCCGGATTACTTCAGCGAATTGTCTCTGATGAGCTGCAATCGGTTATTCTCGCGCACATGTCCAAGACCAACAACCGTGTTGATCTTGCACTGGATTGTGCAACCTCTTCGCTCGTAGATTTTATTGACCGCAACGGAACCATACAATGCGCCCTCCAGGATGAAGTGGGGCCGACAATAGAATGGTGAGTGCCGAGACCGAGAATCGGTGAGCCGACTGAGTTGCCCCAACAGATACGATGGATTTTCCGCTTTGAATTCGGAAAAAATTCCGACTACTATTCGGATAGGCGAAGGTTTCTCGAGTCGAGACCGGTGTCTGTGTTTTTGGGGACGCGGTTTGTGGATTTGGACCACGGCACATGTTTTTTTGGTCCCACTAATCAGACAGCAGGACTTGATGAGCAGTTCGTCATAACAAAAACCTGCTTGTTTTAAGGTGGGACAGTGGTAGGCGGGAATCGCCCCGGCCAATTCTCGGTTGATGCCATGCGTTATCTTATTGCCTGGGCCTTCGACCACTCCAATTCAAAGATGGCAACGCGGCGGCAAGTCGCGGAGGCAAATGGCGCAATGCAAGAAGCATGAGGCCTGCCACAACGCAGAATATTTCGAGCCACAACTGTTCGGGTTGTAGGCGAATGACATAGAATTCGTGAATCTTAACCAAAAAATCAAATGGTGGGGCATATTTTGGAGGTACCGCCAGAAACGGCCACAGCAAGACACCCCACTCCAGGAAATCTCCCGCCAGATGGCTGAACCACATTGCCACGGCGGCGAGGAAAAGGTCGGATCTGATTCGTGACCTGAGTGACAGAAACCACGCTAAGGTTGCCACAGCCCCAAAGACTATGAGAGAGTGGCCC
>CAINUH010000364.1 GCA_903853735.1 uncultured Desulfomonile sp.
CCCCATTGCTCCCAGTTGCGACGTTCCATTTCCTTGCCACCCTGGAACAGCCCACAATCCACAAGGACCTTCTTGCCTCGGGATGTCTCAACGAGATAATTGGAACCGGTTACTGACCCTGCAGCTCCGAAACAGGTAACCTTGATCATGATTTCCCCTTTCTGTTGTTGCGCTCCTTAAGGTCATCTCAATCCGGTCAAACCAATGACCAATCAAAAAAAAGTTGGCGCTGGGTTTTCCAACCTAGTATAGTACTGATCAGCTTGTAAAACCATTGCAGACGCCACATATTATATTTGATCCGCCGATTGAATTAGACATGACCCAAACCGGAGGCCAGTTTCACAGGGATGATGAATTGATGGAAAAGCTGTTCCGGAAGTATGCCCGGGGGGGAGTACGAATGTCGGTCTGGCGTCAGAGACTCAATTTTCTGGGCAAGAAAGCCATTAGGGTAGCGGTGATCAAAGGCAGCCTCGCCTTCAAGCGGGCATTGGACATCCTCGGTTCAGGTGTGGGGCTTGTGCTTCTCTTTCCGATCCTGGCGCTGACTGCACTGGTCATCAAGCTGGAAGACAGAGGTCCGGTATTCTACGTTCAGGAGAGGGTTGGTAAATGGGGAAAAATCTTCCGAATGTACAAGTTCAGATCAATGGTTCTTGGAGCGGATCGGATGAAGGATGAGTTGATGGATCAGAACGAAGCCGGCGAAGTGGTGTTCAAGATGAAGCAAGACCCGCGAATAACTAAGGTAGGACGTATTATTCGGAAACTCAGCATCGATGAATTGCCTCAACTTTACAACGTCCTGAAAGGAGACATGTCTCTCGTGGGCCCGAGACCGCCTCTTCCCCGTGAAGCTGCCAAGTATAGCCTTTCGGATAGGAGAAGGCTGGAGGTAATTCCCGGAATCACGTGCTTGTGGCAGGTAGAAGGGCGAAGCAACATAGACTTCAGAGGCCAGGTCAGCCTCGACGTCCAATATCTCGAAAGTCAGTCAATTTGGGGAGATATTGTCCTGCTTCTCAAGACCATTCCCGCAGTACTCTCGGGCCGAGGAGCGTACTGAAAACAAATTTAGGATGTCGATCCAATATATTATGCTCATTGCCAAAAATCTTGGCGAGATTGCTTCGCTTAGCTCGCAATGACATCATTGACCGCCGTGTCATTCCGAGGACCCGTAGGCGACAAAGCGATCTCAAGGTGCGACAGGCGCCCCTGTAGGGGGCACGACGAAGGGGACATTATTTTTTGGCGCCGGCAATAGAATTGTCGGTCACAACAACTGTAATGCGTGACTTTGGGCCGCGATTCTTCCGTATGAAACACAATGATTGTTGTATTTACCTGCTTTGAAGACGGAGAGCCGTTCCAACTGCTCGCCCGAGACCGGCCGGTAGCTATGCTGCCACTCCTGAATTATCCAATAATTCATCATCATATCGAAACATTTATAGAATTGGGGTGCAGTCGCTTCATAGTTATGGTAGTGGATCATCCCCTAGTTCTGAAAGACTTCCTCGGCGATGGATCCCGCTGGGGTTCAAGCATTGACTTTGTGGTCCTCAAGGAGCCTTGCACGAGCGCACAGGCCCTGGATCGGATAGAGAGGAAGGTTGATTCGGATTTAGTAATTGTCGTTCCATCGGAAATAGTCCTGGACATCGACTACGAGGTTCTGGCGAGATTTCATGAGTCTCGACGGGTTTCCCAAACGAGGGTATTGTCGACCAGGCTGCTTGATCTTTCAGGTGAATCGCCTCCGGCAAGCCCTCAGTTCAGGGTGATCTATCGGGATGACCCTGTTGACACGGGAGTATTAGTGGCCGGCGGGGAATCTGCAGCCAGTGGAATCACCGTTGATTTTTGTTGTCAGGGTAACTTCATCAGGATAAAAGATTCTCGCTCGCTATGGGCTGCCAACATGGCGGGTCTGGGTGGGCAATTGAGTTGCCTGGCTCGGGGATTGCGAGGCAACAGAATGGGCGATGTCTGTCACCCAAGAGCGCATCAAGCAATCCCTGTTTGAGGTCAATCTTCGCTGTTTTCTGGAATCGGGCGAAATTGGCACTTATCCTCGTGTAGATAAATGCCTGCTGAATGAG
>CAINUH010000365.1 GCA_903853735.1 uncultured Desulfomonile sp.
CTAAGGGCCTTCCGTCATGCCGAACCTGCCTGTGCGTCGCACGCAGACAGGCTTGATCCGGCATCCAGTTTAAAAGGAGATGTTTTGCAGCCGCACATCAACCCTGATTCGGACAAGAACTTTGGCAACTGGTATAAACATCTCCCGGCGAGGCCCGGGGGCAATTCCACCGGATTCGCCATTACCTATTTCGAAGCGGCTCTTCCACGTCAAAAAACTGTTGATTTCTTGACATGGTCATTTCATTTGACTATGATGATATATACAAGGAGAATATTATGAAAACTATGGGAATAAGCGAATTCAAGGCACATGCCTTAAAAATAATAGATCAAATTTCTAAGACTCAGGAAGGAATTGTTATTACGAAGCGAGGAAAGCCGCTTGCGGAAATTTTTCCTTACCGTAACAAAGAAAAGAATCCCACACCGGGTAAGCTTGCTGGTGCATTTGTCCTTGAAAAAGATATCATCACCCCAATTGGGGCGGATATGTGGGAATCCTGCAAATGAAGTACTTGCTTGATACCCACACGTGGATATGGTGGCACATGAGGCCACAGAATCTTTCGGAGAAAGTAACATCTCTGATTGGTGATACAGACAGATACAATGAATTGCTCTTATCCGCAATCTCCCCGTGGGAATTCGGCAAACTACTTGAAAAAGGGACGCTCGGCATTTCACATGATCCGGAAGATTGGATTAATTCAGCGCTTGATATGCCCAAACTAAGACTCGTCTCTTTGTCCCCAGTGATAGCCTATAGATCAACGATACTGCCGCAGCCTTTCCACGGCGACCCGGCGGACCAAATTATTGTTGCAACTGCCCGTGAAGAGAATGCCGTCATTCTATCAAAAGACGAGAGGATCCTATCATATCAACATGTTCGGAGTCTCTGGTGAACCTAAATATGCAGGATATCCACGACCAGACCAGATGTCGGCCCTCGCTCGGGGGTGTGGATTGAAATATGCTATTGCTACAATATGCCCTGCAAACGGATGTCCATGATCCGGATCGTCATACAATTCGTAATCCCCATACACGGCATGACTGGTGGTGTCGTGGTGTACCTGCGACGTGTTCAGGTCAAACAGCTTGACCACTTTTACGATTATGGCGGTAAAGATTCGTTCCTGTTCCCATCTCGCAAAAAGCGCGATCTTGGCTCGCACCACCTTGGCATAGGGTGCTGTGTATTTCCGAGAGTTACCACAAACGGTACAGTGAGCAACGAGAATCTTCCGGTGATTAGTTCATGTACGTAGACCTTGATGAACGCCTAGTTCATCCAGGTTCATTGTTAACTGAGGACCTTGCGGCAAACTTGAATTGCTCACTAAACTGAAAGGAGCCGATTACCGTGACGTCAAAGGACCTTGCTTTTAGAGTGATGAAGCTCATTCCTTCAGGAGGGGGAATCGGCTTGGGAAGGCTTGGGGCGCTGGGTTTGGCCGGGTTGGAATATGCGACCACCGTTAAGTTGTGGAACCTTTTTCGGTGTGAGTTGGAGAGGATCCGCAGAGTCCCCCGACCGAAGGCTTTCCCTTATGTAGGGATAATCGATGTGGCCAACACGTGCAATCTCAAGTGTCCCTACTGTCCGACCGGTCGCAGACAGGGTAGCAACCGGAACAAAATTTTCATCGAACTCGATGCTGTGCGGCGATTGTTGGATGACGTCGGCAAGTACCTTGTAAGCGTGAATCTATTTAATTGGGGGGAACCTTTACTGAACCCAAGAATCACGGAGATTGTAGAGTTAATTCATTCGAGGGGTATCTGGACTGTATTGTCAACGAATCTGAGTATAAATAATAAAAAGACTCTTGAAAATCTCTGTAACGCTGGTCTAGATTTTATGTTTGTTAGCATAAGTGGTTCTTCTCAGGAGACATACGAGAAATATCACCGCGGGGGAAAGCTTGACTTGGTACTGGAGAATATTCGTCACATTGTCCAATACAGGCGAAATAATAACTTGCAGAATCCAATTGTTGAGTGGAAGCACTTGGTTTTCAAGCATAACGAAGGAGAAGTGGACGACGCAAAACGTTTGGCCAAGAATGTAGGAGTCGATCTTTTCAGGCCCGTTCGGGCCGATGGCCCAGAGTGGGCTGAAACCGAGTTAGGGAGAGGCCGGGCCCTATTGAGTCGCTTGTTTGGCGGCGAGAGTTGTAAACAACTCTGGCAAGCCATAGTCCTGAATTCTGACGGTGGCATTGCACCCTGCTGTTACCTATATTTCAAAGAAGACGACTTCGCCGACTACCATGAAAATGACATAGTGGCGGTTCGCCAAAACGAGAAATATGTCATGGCCAGAAAACTATTCAACGTTGCCTCGGCAAACGATCTACCGAAAAACCTTAAGCACCCCTGCCTGAAGTGTACGCTAGTGCATGAACAGCCCCATTTGCGAGAGTATCTCAAAGAAAATACTGAGGCGGTAAAAGCACACCGTACTGGTGACGCCTAAAGGTCCGAGTAAATTTCCAAGCGTTTGTCAAGCTTATCTTCGACAGTGCTCATTTTTGGTTCAGTCTTAAGTAATTGAAATCAGGGAGCCCCATTTTTGAGCAGTTAGATAAGTGACTGTAACCACATGATGTGGTTTTCGCGGCGAGGGTTGCTATCAGATCAAGTGAGGGTTGCTTGATGTCGAGACCGGGCTTGAGATTGAGTGATGAGGAGCGGGAGTGGATCATTCTGGAGCGTGAGAGGAGGAAGGAATCAGGGGTAAGAACAAGGCTACGTTCCCTTCTGTTGTGTGATGAAGGCAAGACTATGGAGCAGGCGGCAGGGACGTGTGTGGCCCGGAGCACGGTGGCGGCGGAATGGATTCGCAAATACAGACAAGAGGGACTGCAAGCTGTCAGGGAAAAAGGACCCTATCTCGGGAAAGCTCCTCAATTATCTCCCGAGCAGTACCAGGAGCTTCGGGAAATCATACGGGGAGGGGGCCTGAGTCAGCCGGCCTGGCCTGGATACTGGGGTGTGGGGGGGTGCGACAGTGGTGGGAGAAGTGATCAAGAAACGCTTCGGAGTTGGTATGAGCTTATCCCAGGTTCGCCGGACTCTGCGCAAGCTGGGGTTTTCGGTTCAGTACCCAAGACAAAGACTTTCAAAAGCCGATCAGGAGCGTCAGAGAACCTGGGTGGAAGTGGAATTAACGGCGATTAAAAAAAAAGTCCGAGAAGACGACGGCATTTGGATATACGGGGATGAGGCAAGTTTTGAACAGTCAGGGACTATTTGCCGTCATTGGGCTGAGAAAGGCGTGGGATGAGAAGTCAAGAGTTTTCCCACAAGAAAAAAAAAGGGCAAAAGTCATAGGCGCCGTGGTGGTTGGAGCGGAACCCAAGTGGCATTTCAGTTTCGCAGACCGGTTCAATGGCAAAGCGTTTTGGCGCTTCCAAGGCTGGGGCTTTCTTCGGAAGGCTCTTGAAAATTCCTAAGCCGTACTGGAGGCACATCTGGGGTGTTAATCAGCTAATGCTCAAGCTTGGTGTGCGTTTCGTTTCTCAACCCCATGATATCGTCGGGATGATTCGGAAAAGACTTACACTACAGGGGTATAGAGGGACTCTGACGAATAACATTTCATGAACGTAATTTTCCGAGCGTTTCCCATTGTGCTTCGGTACGACTCTGAGGTATGTTTATAGTAGTGTTTTCTTGCTGGATAAAGCCAAATAGTTTGAGCCGCCGGCTTTCAAAAGAATTCAGCGCATAAGGTTTTGTCCAAAATTAGTCGCTGGATGAGGATAGACCTTTATGGGACAATGTAAGACGAGAAAAATTCCTCCGCAAGTGATTCAAGGAATGACTCTTGGCACTTTGCTCAAGGTTCTGGCAAGGAACGGTTATCTGGTTGATCCTCAGTGCTTGGGTCGTTTAGCGCATCTGGTAATCTTGGGAGTATTTAATTCAGTATTTGGAGCCGCCGAGACCGTCTTCAACGGTCGGAGGATCCGTCGGCAGAGAATTGACGACTCGCCTCTTTTCATACTTGGCCATTGGCGCAGTGGAACAACACATCTGCAGAATTTGTTGAGCCATGACGACAATTTCACTTGTCCCACAGCCTTTCAAGCTAGTTTCCCTCATCATTGTATTTACAGTAGATTGGGCCGACGGGTTTTTGACTATATTGCCCCCACCAAACGTCCTATGGACAATGTCGCTTTTGCCGCTGATGTTCCCCATGAGGACGAGTTTGCCTTAGCAGCGGAGTCTACTGTTTCACCTTATGTCAGGGTGCTGTTTCCAGTAACGGGAAACAGTGAATACGAAGCGCTGGACCCACAGGTTGTTCCACCCGAGGCTTTGGAGAAGTGGAAAAAATCACTTATCCTTTTTTTGAAAAAAGTGGCCCATGCTCCTAACGTAGAGAGGATAGTCCTGAAGTCTCCACCACATCTGGCCAGGGTGAGTGTGCTGACGGAGATGTTCCCCAAAGCGCAGTTTCTGCACATAGTCAGAA
>CAINUH010000366.1 GCA_903853735.1 uncultured Desulfomonile sp.
CCCCACCAGAAGACTGGGAAAGAGGTTCCATCCCGCCAGCCAGAGGAAGCGAGTTGCCAGAGCCCCTGCGCCAAAGAAAGCGGCATGTCCCAGGTTGGTCTGCCCACTGAAACCGCCCAAGATGTTCCAGCTTGAAGCCAGTGAAATGTACAGCAGAACGTAGACCGCCAGGTTGATGGTGCTGTCTGACTTGATAAACGACGGGAGGGCGACCAGGATCGCGATGAGAAGGACGATGGAGGCGATTTGTATTCTCTTCATGGGTTATCCTTCTTTTGTGCCGAACAAGCCCTGAGGCCTGAAAACCAAGACGAGGAGGAAAAGGACGAGGCCAACTACCTCTTTGTAGTTGAGACTCAGGAAAAAGCCGGTAGCTGACTCGGTAAGCCCCAGGAGGATTCCTCCGACAAAGGTCCCTGTGATGCTCCCCAGCCCGCCCAGGACCATCACGACGAGACTTTTAAGAGTCCAACTCATCCCCATTCCCGGGTCGATGGAATAGCCGACACTTACCAGCGCACCCGCCACTCCTGCCAAAGCCGCACCCATCAGAAAGGACAAGAAGTAGACCCGTTGAATATTAATTCCCATCAGGGTAGCCGCTTCCCAGTTTTCGACGGTCGCACGGAGCGCTTTTCCGGTGAAGGTCCGCCGCAGGAACAGTTGAAGGGCGACGACGGCGACAAAGGCGATGCCCATGCTTGCCAACCGCACGATGGGAAAGCGCACTCCCGCGAATGTGAACACCGCGCCGGAATAGAAAGTGGTAATACTTCTGGTGTCGGCAGTCCAAAATCGCAGAGCCAGGTTCTGAAGAATCAGGGATAGTCCGAACCCGACGAGGAGTGTGTTCTGAATTTTGACTGCCTCGGTGAGTTTTACCATGCGGCTAAAGATCAATTTATAGAAGATGGCTCCAATGGCGAGCAAAAAGACTATTGCCGCCGGGAGAGAGACGAACGGATCGACTTTCCAAAGGGTAAAGAGCCAGAAGCTGGCATAGCCGCCAAACATCAAGAATTCTCCGTGGGCCACATTGAGAAATTTGGTAACCCCGAAAACCAAGGAAAGCCCGACGGCCGCCAATCCGTAGAGTGCGCCCATGAGAATTCCGTAAACAAGGTTTTGAGCCAATGCTTCAAACATCAGGTCTCCTTTTCGCTGTCTATCCCAAGTACGCCGTTCGTACAGCCTCAAAGGACAAGAGCTCGTCACCGCGCCCTTCTCCTACGATCCGGCCATTCTCGATCACGTATGCCCTCTGCGCCAGTTCACAAGCCGCCCTGACGTTTTGCTCCACCAGCAGGATCGTCACCCCCTGTTTGTTTATCTGCTCGATCATTTCAAACATTTGCTGCACCAGAATCGGCGCCAAACCAAAAGAAGGTTCATCGAGCATCAAAAGCTTTGATTTCGACATCAAGGCTCTGGCAATGGCAAGCATCTGCCGCTCGCCGCCGCTCAGCGTCCCCGCACGTTGCTCCTTCCTTTCCGCAAGGCGCGGGAATATTTCGAACACCCTTTCCAAACTTTGGTTTTTAACCTTCCTGGCGTCTGCGACGAAGGCGCCCATTTCCAGATTCTCAAGCACACTCATGGCGGTGAATATCATTCCACCCTGCGGGACCATGGAGATGCCCAACTCCACGATCTTGTGCGCTTCGTCCTTATTCAAATTGCGATCATTGAATTGAACAATCCCTGTGGCGGGTTTAAGCAGTCCACTGATCACCCTCAAGGTCGTTGTTTTTCCCGCACCATTGGGACCCACAAGCGCAACCAGTTCACCCTCGTTCACCTGCAACGAAATACCCCAAAGTGCCTGGAGGTCTCCATAATAGGCATCTACAGCTTCCAGTTTAAGCATGCGCCCTCCCTAAATAAACTTCGACTACCTGAGGATCATGCGTGACCTCGTCCGGAGAACCCTCCGCGATCTTTTCCCCCATATTCAGGACGAC
>CAINUH010000367.1 GCA_903853735.1 uncultured Desulfomonile sp.
ACGGCTGCGCATTGGCCATGAATCCAGAGAATCCCATCGCGTTCACCAGGGTCGTCGTGTTGGCTGCTCCGGTTCCCGCAATGGTGCCGGTCGAACCAACTGACTTTGCGTACTCATTCACGGGGTTCTTGTAATAGGCGAAGATACAGGGATTTCCCTCAAGATCAACAGGTGCTGCCTCGAGGTAGCGCCAGTTGTTGGAATAGGATCCCTTGTCATAGAATACGTAGCCGCTGGATGCACCAAGCGAACCCACTGCAGGAACACTGACCGCCACCGTCAGGGACAAACCGCTTCCTGTCACGTTAAGCCGTAAGTTTTCGATTTAGGGAATATGATCATACTTCCTGAACGTTCACTATCAATATATATACAAGTATGAGAATGAATTAGAATTGACTGAGTGGCAAAGGCATGCTACCATACATATTACCAAATAGGTGATATGGAGGATGCCATGCCAACCATTCCTCAGTGGGCCAAAGACCAGCGTCAGAAAGGGACGGAAATCAAAGTCATCTGTGGTCGGTACTATCTGTGCAAAGTGACTTCAAAATGGGACCCCACGATCAAGAGAGCCCGCAAGATCTCAGGCGACTATCTGGGGGTGCTCACTCCTGATGGTTTGATTCCAGCTCACCGCAGGATGCTGGGTATCGACGAACCCGTGCTCAGCAAGGAGTTCGGAGCCAGTTGGCTCCTTGTATCTTTGACTGGCGATATCAGGGAACATCTTCGCAGTCATTTTCCGGACATCTGGAAAGAGCTGTATGTGATATGTCTTGCTCGTACGGTACGCCCATGTTCATTCCGCTATATTGCGCAGCGGTACGAGACCTCAATTCTTTCGGAAGCCCTGCCCAATCTGGCTTTGTCAGGAGCTTCCATCACGGCGCTCTTGAAGGAACTCGGCACCCGTCGCGGGGCTATCTCGTCATTCATGAAGGATTTTCTTCAGGACGAGCACGACTACCTTCTTTTCGATGGAACGGGTATCGTGTCCTTCAGCCGGGGCATGGATGATACTCAGGTCGGGTACAATAGCAATCACATCTACGATCCGCAGGTGAACCTTCTGTATGCATTTTTCGCGGGGCAGTCAGGTGGAATGCCTGCGTATTACCGAAAGTTTCCTGGTAGCATACGCGATGTGAGTGCGTTCAAGGCCATCGTGACCGAGATGGGCATGAAGGATATCGTGGTGATCGCCGACAAAGGATTCGGATCTGCGGCCAACTTCACCGATCTGGAAAGTGCTGGCTTGCAGTACATTCTACCGCTACGACGCAACAGCCTTGAGTATGACCGTACTCCCTTGATGGCAGCCGACAAATCCGGGTTCGCAGGGGTTTTTCAGTTCAATAACCGGCCCATCTGGTATTACCGCTGTACTGATCACGATGATCACCCGCTGGCTGTGTTCCAAGACAATGAGTTGCGGCTCAAAGAAGAGAAGGACTATCTATACAGGCTTTTCAAACGCCACGAAGGCTACAACGAAAAGGATCTCAGGAGCAAGGAACTCGAGTTTGGCACGATCGTGCTGAAGACAAACCTCAACGAGAATCCCGAGCGACTCTACCACCTGTACAAAAAGCGAGTTCAGATTGAACAGATGTTCGACGACTACAAGAACCTTATGGATCTGGATACCTGCTATCTCCAGTCGGATGCCGCGATGGAAGCTTGGTTTTTCCTGAATCATCTCGGGATGCTGACCTGTTACCGTGTCTTCGAACTGTTGCGTTCAGCCAATGCTCTGAAAAGGTATTCGGTGAAGGGGATCCTGCAGGAATATCTGTCGGGGGTTCGGATGGATAAAATGGTCGGGACTTGGCGGTATGAGGTCATCTCTAAAGGGTCCAAAGATGTGCTTACGCAT
>CAINUH010000368.1 GCA_903853735.1 uncultured Desulfomonile sp.
GAATATCTACCTTCACTATGCGCTGGATTTGTGGTTCAGCCGGCGAGTGAGCAGGCAAACTCGTGGCAAAGCGTACCTTTTTCGATTTGCCGACGATTTTCTGGCCTGCTTTCAGTACAAAGACGATGCTGTAAATTTCCAACGGAACCTGGAGGACCGACTCGAAAGATTTGGACTGCAGTTGTCAAAGGAAAAGACCCACTGTATCGAATTTGGGCGGTATGCGCGTGAGAACGCATACAAGCGCGGCGAGAAACCCAAGGAGTTTACCTTTCTGGGATTCACGCACTACTGCGGGAAAACAAAAGAGGGATACTTCAAAGTCAAACGTCGCACCAGCCGTAAGAAGTTGGGCCAGAGCTTGTCCAAGTTCACGGACTGGGCAAGGCACGCCCGAAATGTACTGAAGAAGGGAGATATGCTCAGGCAGGCCCGTATCCGCGTGTTCGGGCACCTGAATTATTACGCCATAACGGATAACTTGGAAAGGTGTTGCTACTATGTCCGTCGCACTGAACAAATCTTGTTCAAATGGCTCAACCGCAAGAGCCAACGCAGGGCATACACCTGGGAAAGCTTCGCCCAGGCTTTAAAGTGGGTGGGGTGGCCTAAACCAAGAATCCACAAAAACCTGAACCCGTGTCGTAGAGCGGAGGTTTGCTGAATAACGCACCGAGGAGCCGGATGTATGGGAAATCCGCTTGTCCGGTTCTGTGAGGGCCAGGAGTCCAACTGTGATAGGGAGGAAATCTTGTGGCACTGCCGCGAAAGCAGGCAGAAACAGAGAAAACAAACCTCCTCCTATAGTCACGGAAGGCTCCTGTCTACTCGAAGGTGACCTGGCAATGGTTGCCTGTTGAGAGGGAATCCGCCGGAGGCGGACAGGCCCTCCTGAGTAAGGATTAGTCAACCGCTCAGTAGCGTAATGACTGAAGGCGCAAGCCGGAAAGGAAGATAAGCGAGTGTGGCGAGGTGAAGGGTGTAGCCCTGAATCTGACACGTAGCCCCGAGAAAATTGGATTTTGGGAAAGTGCCGATCCCCTTCAATCAGGAGCAGGCCAAGCGGTGAGCGCGTTAAAGACGAGTGCAGAGCCGACACCCCGGGGTCTAAGACAGCATCGAGCCACGCAACGGCAGGCAAGTAACCAGGCGAGCGACGATCAAGGAGCTCTTGGGGAATCAACCGCAATGGAAGTACCCGAGTACCACGTCCAATATAAAAAGAGGGCATGGGATGGCCGCGTCGCGAGTGATGGGAACCGGAGAGCCGCAATGGCCTAGCGAAGAGGCGGCTAATCCCCGCTGAGCGAAGGTTCCCACGGTGAGTTGACCGTGAAAGGAGAAACACTGACGTTATGCAAGGAACGAGAACACAGTGGCAACGGATCTGACACGGATAGGCGAGAAGGCCCGCAAAGAGCCGGACTTGGTTTTCACAAGTCTGTATCACCACATCAGTGATGTGGACAATTTGCGTGCCTGCTACGGCAGTCTGGGAGCCAGGAAGGCGACCGGAGTGGATGGTGTAACCAAGGAGGAATACGGCAGGAATCTCGAAGAGAACCTTCAGGATTTGTCGGCGCGGCTCAAGCGGATGGGTTACCGTCCGGCGCCGAGTCGACGGAGCTATATCCCGAAGCCTGGAAGCGAGAAGGGCCGACCGCTGGGAATAAGCTGTCTTGAGGACAAGATAGTGGAATCGGCGATCAAGCGCACCATCGAACCAATCTTTGAGGCCGTATTCGAAGACAGCAGTTACGGATACCGTCCTAACTGCAACCAGCACAAATGTCTGGATGCAATAGGTCGGACGATTCAGCAGAATCCGGTCCACTATGTGGTAGAGGCCGATATCAAAGGGTTTTTTGACGAGGTCAGCCACGAATGGATGGTCAAGTTTCTGCGACACCGAATTGGAGACGAGCGTGTAATTCGTCTCATTATCCGGATGCTGAAAAGCGGCATTATGGAAGATGGACTGGTGATTGCCAGCGACCAGGGAACTCCCCAAGGGTCGATACTGTCTCCGCTGCTGTC
>CAINUH010000369.1 GCA_903853735.1 uncultured Desulfomonile sp.
AGTCCACGTCCTGCTATAGAAGAATTTTTCGTATGCTTCGTCCGTTAAAACGAGATCATGTTTCCACTCAACTGGCATCCAGCATAACAAAAGAGTGTCGTCGTAAGATGCCCCGCATTCAGCGAGACAATATAACCAAAGCAAATTGGACTTGAAGTGATTGCGGCATGCGTGCAAAATTGCGTAACCAACCATGTCGTCGTAAGACCCGACAAAATCCGCCGACCGCCATAGCCCCAGATCCTCCGGAAAATAGTAACCAACCTTGAACCCCGCATTTTTCGGCACAATAGCCCAACCATTCGGCACCACATCGGCAAACGCAACGAAGTTCTCGTTTATTACATCTTGCATCAAGGGTAGGTTCATTTCTGTTCCTCTAATGTGGTTGATACTTAACAGTTCGGCAATGCCTCTATCGCAAAGAATTCAGAGAAATATCTTCTCTCCGCCTTTACCTGCGAAAATAGCGGTTGTTGCGCCATTTCCATAAATTCCGTCAGTGCTACTTTTTGCTGTAAAGATAGAAGTGGTTGATTTCTTCTAGTTTCCGAAACGTATTCTTCTAAGAAGCGTGCAACTTCCTGGACCGACCGCTCTAGATCTAGTATGTTTTGGGCTCGCATCAGAAAAATGTCAGTCCATACTTCCCTGTACCAAATATCACCTGTGACGCACTTATTCCTACAACGGTCAAGTCCTCCGGAAACGCCCCGGATGGATGTCCTCAATTCATGCGCTGTTTGTATCAGTCCGTCTATTTCTGAGATCATTCTATGGTCGCACTCCCCCGACTGTGAACCACTCAGGGAATCCGTGATCTGCGAAGGCTAGAGACTCATCAATGACCATACAAGCCTTGTCAGCCACACGCTCATAACCCGTCACGTATCCAATGGTGATTCCCTCGGTCCAGTTTTCCGGCTTGAAGCTCCGGTCGATCCTCAGTGGTATGAAAACCCTTTGGCGTAGAGCGTGGCTCCAATCTACCAACAGAATCTGACTTGACGGC
Source organism: uncultured Desulfomonile sp. (assembly GCA_903853735.1). The sequence goes on from CAINUH010000369.1 coordinate 1,013, forward strand.
ATCTTTGGACTGACGAAGCGGTTCATGACGGCGGGCTCTGGTTTGTTCTGTAGGACAACCAGAGACTTCCCTGTTCGAGGTTCCTTGAACTCGTCGATGCATGAGATCTTTTGCGACATATCTTCCCCGGCGACGAAAGTGGCCCAATTCTCACCTATCATCGAGCCTCGGTTCCAACATCGCAAAAAATCGGCGAAGTCTATCCCGACGTTGGTATCACCTACGCCAATGACCGGGGCAGCATTCGCCCCGGACGGCACATCCCCGTTTAACAGGGTCTCTACGCACCTGTCGTTCTCTATGGATTGGTAAACCCGCCCCATTTCAGTCAGCCAGCTTTCAATGATGGTAAGCGGGCATTCTCTTATAAATTCTGAGGTTAAACGGAGCGTCAACCCTCGTTTTTCGAGTCGGATTGTCGCATGACCAAATCGTATTGTGGCCTCTGGAAATTGTTCAGCCTCACCTGTCAATGTAGGATCGCCCTGGAAGCTAAGCCACTGTTTCCTGACCTCATCGAACTTCGTGTCAACGCCTGTTGCAAAGCACATTTGGCTCCAAAGAGGCGGACGACCAGTCGATGTCTCGGCATAGCCTTTTATAAAAGCGTCAGTTATCACGGGCCCCACAAGCCCACGGAAATCATCATTCATGCTGGCCAGTTCATTTAAGAGCAGCTTCGAGGGGTCTGCTCTCATCGCATGGAACAAATCCGCCCAGGTCAACGGTTTCTCTGTTCGCTCGGATAGGAAGACCTCGCCGCCGTCGGGTCGGGTCGCCATAAACTCCGCAAATGAAATTTGGACGCCGGTTCCATTTTCCGGGTGAGTAAATCTCGAGTACGGAGTCAAGAGTTGATCCTTGAGTATTTTTTTAATCGTGGGGGCGTTTACTCTCCTGGTAAGGGGGTTTGCGTCTGCACGGATACTGTCATGCTCCAAAAAGGCTCCAAATTCCCTACGCTGGAGCGTTCCGAAGATCGATTGCGGCATGTGGTCATAGGGCTGTTTCATTGCTGAGTCCTCTCAATATGGTTAAGTAATTGATCTGTCCAGATATTCTTGTCTTGATGGTATTTTGGGAATGTTGAGCTGGATTTTTGAAGTGTGTGAGATCGTTTGTGTTTTGGGCTCCGAAGATTGGCATGGTACGCTCCTATTGCTAGTCCTTAGCGCGCTGGCACCAACCTCCACAGGACGGCGCTTTATAGCATTCCAAATCAGAGAAATCAATAAGTTTTCCAGCGAATCGCGGAGAGGCCGATCAAATCGGAGTTACAGAAATTGATCAAAAGAGGGAGGGGTCAACTGTTTTGCGTGGGAAAAGTTGGAAAAAACCGAACGAAAACGGGACCGCAGCGCAAAAACACTGCGTTGAAGGGGGAAAAGTCAGAATCGCTTGGAAAATCTGGTCGCCGAGGCGGTTGTATTCATCTTGCTTGCTCCTCTCTCTCGCTTGACCCCCGATAATTACCATCTCTGTCTCGATAATCTTTGCGGTCATTGTCTCGGCTACTGGTCCCGGTCGTGTTGCCGGATGAATCTCGATATGTCCGCTGTCCACCACTGTCAGACCACGAACCGACGGTGTTGCCATGACTGTCACGGTAAACGCCGGCCTGTTGGCAAAGCCCCAGGCTTGGAATCACAAAAAGGATTACCAATAAGGTTACTCGTTTCATCAAAATCTCTCCCTCTCACCTGCAAGAATCGTATTCTGGAAGGGTCACAGAATGTCCCTTTTATTACGCTTAACCGGCGGAGACGGCTTCTGCTATGCGGCCCTGGACGTTTCGATGCTGGTCAACGTAGACCTGTAAGGTCTTAAGATTCTTGTGGC
>CAINUH010000370.1 GCA_903853735.1 uncultured Desulfomonile sp.
CCCAGAAGGTTCCCATGAACTTGCACTTCATGCCGAAGTCCCGACACTGCTTGATCACTGTCTGAACAGGGTCCACCACGAATCCTTGGAAAATCACGAAATCTGGAGTCTTACGCTTGAGGTCAAGCACTTGCGAGGTAACATCCACTGCGCCTACCTGAGCAACTTCTTCAGCCACAAGATCCAGCTTCAACTGCTTGCACATATCCCGTGCGTAGGGAATGGGGTCTTTTCCAAATTCGGTGTCACTGTAGAAAAATGCCACTTTCGCCCCTGGCGCTTCCTTGGCAATGTACTTGAGCAGTATCCCGAACATGTCGGAATATGTTGGACCCGGCACAAAGATGTATGGGTTGACCGCTGCATCGGCAAGCTCGCTTGAAAAAGAAGTAGAGCTGTAAAGAATCTTGAACCGGTCTTTGATCTCCGGAGACATGGCTTTGCCCAGGCCGGTGCTCTCGCCGTACATGACCAGGGGACTGTCTCTGGACATAATTCTCTTGAAAGCCGCTATTGTAACGTCTAATTGATACTGGCCGTCCTCCATTATGTATTGGATCTTTTTTCCGTTTATGCCGCCCGCGTCGTTCGCCATCATCAAGGCATCCTCCAGGCCCGCATTGATGTTGACGCCGGCAAATGCAAAACGCCCGGATATAGGCTGCACCGCACCTACCTTGATGACATCCTGTGCCAAGGCGGAATTGCAGAACAGCGCCAAACCTAGAAACAACAGAGTTCCCAACGCTAGACCTTTTCCCCTCATGAATCAATTCTCCTTTCGCCTAAGATTGTGGGCTGAGGCGTCTCCAGACGCAGTTAGATGTTGAGAATAACTTTTAACCGGTATAACACTTCACAACTCAAAGCCCCTGCACTCGCAGTCGATAACGGCCTTGACGGATGGGCATGGCCCTTTCAATAGGAGAACGGCCATAACGAGAAAAAATTCTTGATGCGATGCCATACTTCGGCCAACCCGTGGGGTTCGAAAACGAGAAATCCCACTATGAGCGAGCCAAAAACCACATCTTTCATGGGTATGAATAAGTGGTCAAAACCGGGGAAAAAATGCTTGGCCGACCCGGTGAGGACGTTGAGAAGTTCAGGAACCAGTGTCATGAAGATGGCCCCCAAAATCGAGCCAAGGACACTCCCCAGACCTCCGACGATTACCATGGCCAAGTACTGAATGGACAGAGAAAAGGGGAAATGCTCGGGTGTGACCACCTTGATGAAGCCTACCCACAAGCCGCCGGCGATCCCGGCATAAAACGAACTCAGAGCAAAGGCAGCCAGTTTGTACCGGAACAAGTTTATTCCCATTATTTCTGCGGCCAAATCTCTGTCCCGTATGGCAACAAACGCCCTCCCCCATTTGGTTCGTAGCAGATTTCTGGCAAAACCTACTCCCAAGAAGACCAAGATCAAGTTTATGTAGTAAAAGCTCTTTTCCGTATCGAATACGAAGCTACCCAGGTGTGGTGGAGGCACGTTTATTCCTCGAATCCCGCGAGTCACGCTATCCCAATGCAAAAACAGGTATTCGAATATAAATTGTGCTGCCAGCGTAGCAATGCATAAATAAAGACCTTTGACCCTAAGTGAGGGAATACCGATGATCAGGCCCGCTCCGGCGGAAACAAGTCCGGCGGCAGGCAGGGCAACCCAGAAAGGTAAATCCAGGCGGGTCATGAAGATTGCCGTGGCATACCCCCCAACTCCAATGAACGCTGCGTGTCCCAGGGAGATCTGGCCCGTAAATCCGGTCAGCAAGTTCAAGCCGACTGCCCCGATTATGGCCAGGCATATCAAATTGGCCACATACATGACGTAAGCGCTGGTCAGCCAAGGCAGCAAGAGTAGTGAAAGCACCAGAAGGGTCAACCAGAATTTGACGAACAGGGTCTGAAAGATCTTCTCGTCTTCAAGGTACGATTCTTTGTAGTCGCCGCAGCGCATCACTCGTCCTTTGGGGATTCGTCACAATTATGGAATCAGCCGGCTCGGTTACTTCCGGGGAACAGTGGCCGGGATGGCTGCGCCCGCTTTGTGCCGCATCCTACACTCGCTCAATCAAAGTCTTGCCGAAGATTCCGTAAGGTCTAATCATCAGGATTATGACCAGAATGATAAAAGGTACCACCTCTTTGATTCCTCCACCCACAAGTGCGTCGAGGTAGACTCCGGCAAGGTTTTCCAAAATACCAATTATAAAACCTCCGACTATAGCTCCTATTATGCTGTCCAACCCGCCCAGTATGATGACCGAGAGGACCTTCAGGCCTATATGTCCCAGGTGAATGCTGATACCGCTTATGTTGCCTATTATGATGCCGCCTATGGCAGCCGTGATGGCTGCGAAACTCCACGAAAGAGCAAAGATGCGTTTGACGCTTATCCCCATGGAGAGTGCGGCTTGTTGGTTGGCCGCTGTGGCCCTCATGGCAAGACCTGTGCGGGTGTAGCGAAAAATGCAGGTAAAAATTACCGTACAGACAAGAGCGAAGATAAATCCCCACAACAGGCCTGACGGTACAATGGCAAATCCCAGGTCAAGAGGCTGAGGCGGGAATATCTGAGGAAAAGACCGGTATTGGGGGGACCAGAACATGTGGGTCAAGCCTTTGAGGATGCTGGCCAAGCCAATGGTCACCATAATGACAGCAATGATAGGCTCACCGATGAGCGGCCGAAGCACAATTCTTTCGATGACGATTCCCAGGAGTGCCGAGAATACAAGGGTAGCAGGAAGCGCAATATAGAAAGGAGCAGGAATCTGGGTCATTACGCTAAGACACACAAAAGCTCCAAGGGTCATGAATTGGCCGGTAGCCAGGTTGAGAATACTGGTAGCTTTATAGATCAGGACGTATCCCAACGCTACAAGTCCATAAACTCCACCTGTTGCGAGACCGCTGATCAAAATTTGAGGAATAATGTCCATACTATTGTCTTACCCGGCGGGTGGCTCTGCGACCCTTGTGCAGTGATTGATGTCTTTTGGGTGGTGAGTTTGAAGAATTCCCAACCGGTCCCTGGAACCCGAAACAGTGGCTAATTGTTTACACTGGTTGGAAGTATCCCCTGATTTTCCGTATGATAGAAGAAAAAGCATTGCAGTTCAACTCAATTCCATCACTCAATTTCATCCTCGCCTGTTCGTGACCTGTTATGGCATCAGGGTTATGAGGAGAAAAACGGAACGTTTGTTCTTCTGCGATGTCCCTGTCCCCGTATTACTCCCAGCGAGCTTCATAATCCACAGAATGGAGACATAGCCCTCTTGCCGGGGCTGTAGGGCCGGACTTGGAACGATCACATGAAATGAGTATGCCATGAAAGTCGTCGGGACTAATTTTTGCCCTTCCCACTAGAACTAGAGTCCCAACCAGAGAACGGACCATGTACCTCAAGAACCCGGTTCCTCGAATCGTAAACAGCAAAATACCCGGCGGGACGCCTTCGGACCACGCGGCTTCGAATATCTCTCTGACAGTGGAAGAAGTCCCATCCGTCGGCGATCCGAATGCAGCGAAATCATGGCTTCCTTTTAGATGGTCCGCGGCATCGTTCAGTCCCTTGATATCCAACCGCTGTGGAACGTGCCACGAATACAGACGCCCCAGAGGCGACCGGAGAGGCTTATTCAATATCGTGTACATATAGGTCTTGGACTTGGCGGAAAACCTGGCGTGAAAATCGTCATCGTTTGGTTGAAGGCTGGTTATTGTAATGTCGGGAGGCAAGAGTGCGTTGCAGGCTCTTTGGAGATCCGCTGCCGAGTGAGGCCAGTCTGCAAAAAAATGGGCCACTTGACCTACCGCGTGAACCCCCGCATCGGTACGGCCTGCCCCGTGCACGCGGGTTGGACGTCGCAGGATGCGTCCCAAGGCATCTTCCATCCTCCCCTGAATCGTGAGCACCCCCCTTTGTACCTGCCAGCCGTGGTATAGAGTCCCGTCGTATTCCACGACTACTTTGTAATTCATGATGGGGAATCCACAAGGCTCAGAAAATACTTGTGAAAGCGTGGATCATTGGTGAGTTCCGGATGAAACGAAGTGGCGATAAGTCGGCCCTGACGCACGGCTACTACCCTGCCGTCTTTGAGGCGGCACAGTACTTCGATTCGCGGCCCGATTTCAGTTATTACCGGGGCCCGGATAAACACCCCGTGAAATGGACCGCCTTCCAGCCCCTTGATGTCAATGTCTTCCTCGAAGCTGTCTACCTGCCGGCCAAAGGCGTTCCTTTGGACAACCATGTCCAGTATGCCCAGAATCGGCTGGTCCGCTCCCACGTCCTTAGCCATGAACACAAGACCTGCGCAGGTTCCCCAAACCGGGATACTTCCGGCAATTTCTCTCAACGGCTTTGTAAGACGGTATGTGTTTGAAAGCTTTCCAAGGGTTGTGCTCTCACCGCCAGGAATTATGAGACCAGAAAGGCCTTGGAGATGTTCCGGCAGCCTTACTTCCCGCGGTTCGACTCCTAGACGCCTGAGGACCAGGCAATGTTCGTAGAAATCGCCCTGAAGGGCCAGAACCCCGATCAACATCGCCATTTTACCAACCGCGAACGGCAAGGCGGGCGTTTTCCGGCAATTCTGAGACTCCGATACCAACCATCGCCTCTCCCAAACCCTTGCTCACTTCAGCTAGTATGGCGGGATCATTGTAATGGGTTACCGCTTCGACAATAGCTTTTGCCCTCAGGGCGGGATTTCCGCTCTTAAAAATCCCCGAGCCGACGAACACACCATCCACTCCCAATTGCATCATCATGGCTGCGTCAGCGGGAGTTGCCACACCGCCTGCCGCAAAATTGACGACCGGGAGCCAGCCCTTTTCGGCCGTTTCCTGGACCAGATCAAGAGGGGCGCCTATCTCCTTGGCATACGCCGGCAGCTCATCGGGACGCAGCCCAGAGAGTCGTCGGATTTCGCCCATGACCGCGCGTGCGTGCCGCACAGCCTCCACCACATCGCCTGTTCCTGCTTCACCTTTTGTTCGTATCATCGCCGCGCCTTCTCCAATACGCCTTAAAGCTTCACCGAGGTTGCGGCACCCGCACACAAAAGGAACTTTGAAAAGTCTCTTGTCTATATGATGCTCTTCGTCCGCCGGAGTCAGAACCTCACTTTCATCTATATAATCCACTCCGATGGCTTCGAGTATCTGGGCTTCCACAAAGTGGCCTATTCGACACTTTGCCATGACTGGAATAGTGACTGCGTTCATTATCTCCAGTATAAGGCCCGGATCGCTCATACGGGCTACTCCCCCTTGGGCCCGAATGTCCGCGGGCACCCGCTCCAGGGCCATCACTGCACACGCACCCGCATCCTCTGCTATCCGGGCATGTTCCGGAGTCACCACATCCATTATCACTCCGCCCTTCAGCATCTGGGCGTGCCCACGTTTCACCGTCTCTGTGCCGGTTTCCATCTACTGTCTCCCCAATTCTGATCGGCTATGAATATGCATATCCCCGCATGAAGGGGACCGATAATGTAGTATATCACTTTAACAGGACACGTGAATTGATTCAAATGAAAGAAGCTCTCATGAGTTTCCGATTGCGGAATTGTAAGGGCCGCCGATTATGGATGGTAAGCATGATGGCGGTGCTCGTCCTCGTCCGAAACATAATTTGGAACCACTTCATCGACATCCGGTTTTTCAGATCGACCTTTCCTCTCCCACAGCCTTCTCCTGGCACGACTAGCCTTTATTCTGCGTGAGCCGTGGCCGCGGTCCTCCTGAGAAGGAATGGGCTTTCCTGTCATTTCCCCGTAAATGGCATTAAGTATTTCCTGGAGGCTGTTAAAAACTGTCTCAACTACAGCGGGATCAAGCTGTAAGTCTCCTACCGGAGTCCTCCCTTTTTCCACAGTTTCTTCCGCAATATTGTAGGCTGCCAACACGCTCCTGACTATGTTGTTCTTCCGGTGAATTTCACGCCATGCGATCCAGGAAGCAAACAGGGAAATCATGCCGAAGAGAACACAAAGTACGAACACGATTACATTAAAGTACCTTATAGTTATGTCCAGCAAGTTCATGGTTTCCATGTAAAAACTCCTCTACGGAATAGACGACATGAAATTGCCCATCTTATAACGTCTGACTCCTACCAGGAATGAAGTGTAGCGTCAACGGAAATGAAGACAATGAGCAGGGGTTCGGTATGGTTGACTTCGCACCGACCTGCGAGCCGATCATTGAGAACCGTCGAGCGCAAACTCTTCGGGCCGGGGCCGCGGAATCACTTAGCCAGGTAGACAATAGGAGAGGCAAGCCTTTGTGAGGAAAAACCGCCCCTCCACCAATAGGACCATTGACCGAGTGGGTTATTTCTTCTGGGCCTCGACTTTCTCAATTTCTTCCGAGACGAACTTCCTGAAAGACTCATCCGCGGCCATGAGAGCCGCCATGTCGGCTTCAAGGTTGGAGGGTTCTATTTTGCAGATCCAGCCCTGACCGTACGGGTCTTCATTGATTTTTTCCGGCTCATCTTCAAGAACCTGGTTGACCTCGGCAACAGCTCCTGAAACCACTGCATAAATTCTGCCGACCCATTTACCCGACTCAATTGATCCGTAGGGCTTTCCCTGGGTGAGTCCGTCGCCCTCCTGGGGAAGATCGACAAAGGTAATTTCCCCTGCCTGTTTTGATATAAACTCAGTAGCTCCAGTAACTATAAAATCGCCGTCCTTTTTTGCCCAATAATGATTCTGTTCATATCTAAGGTCATCAGGAAACACGTAACCTTCATATTCCATATCAACCTCCTATCAGCCTCACAGATGCCATTACACAGTTTCATGCGCCAGTGATATCTCGTATCCGGTTCAGCCTTCGACTATCTTCAGAACGGTGGAAGGCTTCACACGGTTCATTTTGAACCCCAATTCCTCGGAAGACAGACCCAAGGCCAGACCGAGGACTTGCGGATAGTAAACCACAGGAACCTTAAGGTCAAGAGCAGCCTTCTTGGCTATCTTTTTCTGCTGGCCCTCATACATCACGTTGCAGAAAGGGCACACCAGGACGAGCGCATGTGCGGCGGTCTGCGCCACGTCTTTCAATTTTTTTGTTGCCAATGCATTGGCGGTATCTTCCGACATCCCCAGAACGCCCCCGCCACAACAGTCTTTCAGTGATGGATAATCCACAACTTCAGCCCCTGTGGCAAGAATCAATTCAGCTAAAGTAACGGGGACTTCGGGCGAGTCGAAACCTGCCGTAAGCTCTGATGGCTTTAGGTAATGGCACCCATAGTGTGGGGCCAAAATCACACCAGCCAGGGGCCGCTTAACCGCGGTCCTGATAGCGTCAACACCTATCTCTTCCCACAGAAGACGCATGTAGTGTCGCACTCGGACGGGCCCTTCATATCTCAACCCAATAGAAGCCAGACGAGTGTTGACCTCTTCTTTTAACTCCGGTCGGCTCTCGAGCACGTGTGCTACCTCGGTAAGGGTGCCCACACAGGCATTACAGAGCCCGCAGACTTCGAGCCCCTCCCTTTCTGCAAGTGCCAGATTGCGGGCCGCAATTACCATGGTATCTCGGGCATTAATAGATTTCAAAGGAAACCCGCAGCAACCAAACGATTCGAGATCACGAAATGTAATACCCAGTGCCTGTGCCGTCAGCCTTGCCGAGACTTCGTAGTTCAGGTTTCGAACAGGAACAGTGCAACCGAGATATAAGAGCGTTTCCATGCAACTACCTTGAAGACTCTTAGTCCAAGAGTGTGCTGTAATCCTCTGCGTGCTCCACGATGTGGGGTAGGCCCATTTTTTCACGCTTTTCGTTCTCGAAATCGGTGACCTCGTACAGTCGACCGTGATCCTTCAAGAGAGTTTTCTGCGCGGTTAGTCCTGCCGGAATGCACGCTTCTGCCACGGCAAGATTCTTAATGGCAAACATTACGTCGGTGAATCTGACGTTTTGCGGGCACACTTCATGGCAGCCATAGCATGATGAACAAAGCCAGATGAAGTCGCTCTCCAGGACTTCTTTCTTCATTCCCAAGAGCGCCATTCTTATGATCCTCCTGGGGTCGTAGCGCTTATCGACTGCCTCGATTGGGCAAGCAGATGTGCAGGCTTTACAGGCAAAACAAGCCTTGATGCCTTCTCCACCCGGCTGCCGGGCCACCAAATCTTTGAAAGATGCGTCCAGTTCATTAAGCTTGATGCGGCTCATCAAGTTGCTCCTTGTCTTTCATTCAATTCTGAGCGGCATTGACGCCAAGTAGAATACGAAAACAATTGCCGGCTGCCTTCCGAGAATGTACAAGGGTTACACCCCGGCTAATAATTCAAGGCGCTTTTCAGTGACACTACTGCAACATCCTGACAACAGCCTAAGAAAATAACTCACATGCCAGAACGTGTCAAGAGGGCGGAAATCAGTCTTATTTTAGCAGAACAACTCCCGGCGTGAACTACTGCGATGACTGTTCCTATTCAACCTCACATCCGCGAACCTGACCGGTGCCCCATCGTAAATCGTTTTCTCGGTGTACTCCCTCGGATGGAAACTTACCAAAAAATAAGCTGGATCTGATTTGCAGAAAAATAGACTTGCAGTCTATAGACCACGTCCTTGACATCGGTTGCGGGTGGGGTGGATTCGCCAAATACGCAGCTCAGAACTGCGGTTGTAGGGTTACCGGCATAAACATATCGCA
>CAINUH010000371.1 GCA_903853735.1 uncultured Desulfomonile sp.
ACCACAACGGTGATCTCGCCCCTAACGGAATCACGTTCCTGCAGCGTTTGAAGAATTTCGCTCGCCGTTCCGGAGAGTACTTCTTCGTGAATCTTTGTGAGTTCTCTCACCAGCACCAACGGTCTGGGGCCGAGGATTACCGCCATCTCCTTCAAAGTGCCGACGATTCGTTTGGGAGACTCGAAGAAAACTGATGTTCGTTGCTCCGTGGTCAGCCTCTCAAAGAAAATTCGTCGAGACCCTTCTTGCTTTGGCACAAATCCAAGGTAGACAAATGAGGAACAGTCCGTTCCACTTACAGAAAGAGCCGCCATAATTGAGGAAGGCCCAGGAATGGGCACCACGCGAATTCCGGCTTCAAGCGCGGCTCTGACCAAACGATGCCCCGGGTCGGAGATCGCTGGCGTTCCGGCATCGCTGATCAGTGCAATGTTCTGTCCCTTTTGAATTCGTTCCAATAGGAGATAAGTCTTGCTTCGTTCAGTGAAGCGATGGAGGCTCACCAGACTCTTGGAAATGTTCCATCGTTGAAGCAGTATTCGACTCTTCCGGGTGTCCTCACTAGCGATGAGATCTACACTACGCAGCGTCTCAATGGCGCGCAGGGTAATATCCTCGAGATTGCCTATGGGAGTGGCAACTACGAACAGGACTCCAACCTGACCAAGATGCCGTGATTTCTGCATTGGGACACGCTAAAATGTTGATTGGAATGCGCCTAATTCTCTTTTACTTCTCCAGATTTCTCACTCGCTGGATCGTTGTACAGAGGAGATCGCCTATACGCTTCCACACCGGTCAACAAGAGTACTCTCAGCACTGCGGTTACCGGTATTGCCACCAGCATTCCCACAAATCCGAACAAGTTTGCCCCGACGATGAGAGCGAGGATGTAGACAACCGGGTGAAGCCCGATGGCCTTTCCGACAATTCTGGGAGTCAAGACGTAGCCTTCCAACAACTGAACCATGGCGATCCATGCCCACACATAAGCAACGTGTACAAGATCCCCGTACTTGGCCAGGGCCATGGCCGAACCAACAACAATGGCAACCATGGTCCCCATGTAAGGAATGATCCACAAGATTCCACAACTGATCCCCAGGACAATAGCCAGGTCGATTCCTATCAAGGTGAAACCTATGCTGTACAGAACTCCGAGAATGGCCGCTATGGTCAGTTGTCCCCTGACAAAAGCCGCCAGGACACGGTCAATTTCTCTCAGTCTGTCCATGACTGGCTCCCTGGTGTACATCGGTATAAGATCTGTAATTTCATCTCTAAAAGATCCAAATGAGACTAGAAGATAATAGGCTATTACAGGAACGAGCAAAGTGTGCAGAATCGCAGACAAAATGCCGAAGGTGGATTTGAAAATGGATGACACAATTCGGCCCGCCGGATCAGCCAGACTTGGGATCAATTGCCTCGCTTTCTCGATAATTACGGGCGTAACCTCGCCCCAGTCAGTGGGAATCCTCAGGTCGATCTTGTCCGCAATGTTAAAAGCCACGTCACGTAATTCCGTTACATACCTGGGAACCTTGGCGGCAAAATCATAAATCTCTCCAAATATTGCCGGTATCAGGACCGTCAAAATCCCTGCCACCAGCAACAAGCCGGAGAAAAGGATAAACATGACCGAGAGTTGACGTCGGATGCCGCGCGTTTCCAGGGTACTAACCAGTGGGTCCAGTATGTAAGCGATGAAGAAGGCTACCATCACCATGGTAGTCACCGACTCCAGTGCTCTCATCAACCACACCAGTATGGCGAAAAAAGCCACAGCAGCACCGATTCTCATGAGGGTTCGCTTCGCCGTCGGCGTCATGTCCAAGACCTCCGAAAGTAGGCAACTATTCAAATCGAGCGAAATTATCCAAAATCCTCATTGCCGCTCCTCTTAAGGATAGCAGCAAATCAACCGGGACACCAAAATTAATGTAACCTCACAACGTTTCTGACTTTGTATGTCTTTGCCCAACCAGATATACCCGTAATGAAGCAGATCCCAAGGCAGGACCAAGCAAACACATCTCCAAAAGAGCCATAGAAAGAATCTGCTCCGGTTGATGATGGGACCTGCACGGTCAGAACACCCTTTTCTTGCAACGGTATACGACCCAATAACCTGCCTGCCGGGTCAAAGGCAGCACTAATACCTGTGTTTGCAGCGCGAACGAGTGGGACTCGATTCTCAACACTTCGAAATCCCGACATGGCCAAGTGTTGGTAGGGCGCCCCAGTGTCTCTAAACCACCCGTCGTTCGTGATATTGATTAGCATTCGTGCGCCATTCCTGACAGCCAGACGCGCCAAATCCGGGAAAATAGCTTCGTAACATATCAATACACTGAAAGGGGGACAGCCTTGAATCCGCATAACAGTCATCTTGTCTCCGGGGGAATAGTCAGCCTCACGCGCGGCAATTCCCGGGCCTAGCGGTAGGAGCCACGTCAGCGGCATGTATTCGCCGAAAGGGACCAAATGAATCTTGTCATATCGGTAGCGAAGGGAAGATCCATCTACCAGGAAGGCGCTGTTATAGTATTCGGTTCTTCCGCCCTTGCTCCGATAAGATGGGGCCCCGACCAGCATCGGGACATGGAGGTCCTGTGAGATGACTGCGGTTCTCCGCCACTCCGAATCACTGTCCCCAAAAAGAACCGGGACGCTCGTCTCAGGCCACACCAGAAGCTTGGCGCCCTCCTGGACAGCGATTCTGCCAAGATCTTCGTAGGTCTGGAATGTATGTTGTCGAGCCGTTTCTTCCCACTTAATTTCCTGGGGTATATTGCCTTGAAGTATGCTGAGGATGAAATGATTCTTGTCCTGAACCTCTGCGGGGAAAGCCTGTAACCTGACATACCCGTAGGCTATGGATGTGACTAAGGCAATTCCACAAGTTGCTGAAAAAAACCACGGGACTCGATTTTTTGCAATCGAGGCCCTCATAAGTTCCCACAGACCGGCGTTCACCAAAACTACGAGGAAAGAAATTCCATAAACCCCGGTAACGTCCGAGAGTTGGACCAGCAACAGCCTGCCGGACTGGGAATAGCCGATGAGGTCCCATGGAAATCCTGTGAAAATTGTTGTTCTGATATATTCGAGGCCGGTCCACAGAAAAGGGGCCATGACCGCAATCTTGAGGCCCTTTTTTGAAAAGCAGGCCAAGCCAAGTCCAAAAACCGCTGAGAATAGCGCCAGAGAAAGTATCATACCTACGAAGACCATTACGGCAGACAAACGTGCGAAATGGCCGTGCGTAATCAACGTCTCGTAAATCCAATTCACATCCACAACGAAAAAGGCTATCCCGAAAATCCCACCGTATGAGAAAGCCCGACCAAGACGATCTTCGCTCTGGAGTACCTGGAAAAGTGGGATGAGAGCTATCCAGGCAGTAAAATCCCAACCCGCAGGCGGAAAGGCAAGGGCTAGAAGGAAGCCTCCCGCTGCAGAGGAGGCAGAGGCGGCTAACATGGCGTTGGTTCTGACTGCGAGGCCTTGTCATCACCGGACGCCGGCGTTACCAAGACACGAGTGATCCGTTTGGGGTCAGCTCCATGAATGCACATGCGCAGGCCCTGAAAAAAGATTTCTTCTCCTTTCTTCGGCACCTTTCCAAGGAGATGAATTATGAGGCCGCCTAAAGTGTCGTACCCTCCCCTTGGAAGTATTACTCCAAAACGCTCTTCAAAATCGTCAAGGCCGGCTCTCGCATTCACCAGAACCGATCCTCCTTCCTCTTGCAGAAAGATCTCCTCCTCCGAGTCATATTCATCTCTGATTTCGCCAATGATTTCCTCTATTATGTCCTCAATTGTTACGATCCCGGAAGTTCCTCCGTATTCATCAACTATGACAGCCAAGTGGGAGTTTTTACTCCTGAGTTCATTAAGTAAGTCCCTAATTTTCTTAGTTTCCGGTACGAAGAAGGGTTCTCTGCAAATTTCCTCGATTCGTATGTCTCTCTTGTCGGAAAGCATCAAGGGAAGAAGATCCTTAGCATTAAGAATCCCTATGATGTGATCCACATCATTGTCGTAAACAGGGATTCGGGAATGACCGGATTCGATAATGGTGTTGAGAAGTTGTTCCAACAAGCATTCCCTGGACACGGCCACAATGCTGGTTCGTGGGATCATGATTTCGCGGGTCACAGTCTGTTTCAGATCAAATATCCCCTCGATCATTTCTCCTTCATCGCGATCGATCAGGCCCCTCTCTTCGCTCTCGTCAATGACTTGTTGGATTTCCTTTGGTCCGCGTTCCCGACCAATCTTGCGCCTTAACCAACTAGACAAAATGCCCTGACTTTCCGGTTGAGGTTCTTCCGAGGAAGCCGCCGCACCCTTGATAATATTTCACGATTTTCCGTCCGGAGCCATTCCACCCCCGCGTCGGAAACCCGTCAACAAAGGCTCTGATGGTTATTCAGATAGCAACCGGTAAATGAACTGTCAAGGGATTCAGCGAGTATGGCAATGAACAGGGATTATTCATCTACATGTCAATAAGTTGCATGTATGTTTAAAGATATAACCGCATCTTATGGTGGGACTAATCCTCGTAAACAGGCATAGGTTACATATATAACTTTATGTTTCTATATATTTTGATTGACAGACTAAAGAGCCCGTGTTAGCGAGCTTTCCGCTGGACATTTTATTCACTCCCTGTTTCAAGGAGGATGGTTTTGGTTTGCGTTTATCGTGTAGAAAGCCGTGTGTGGCTCTTAGTGGTTTCGTTTGTACTTCTCATCTCTACTCCCGGAGCATCCTGGGACGGTGTCGGAAGATCTACTTTCGGTGTTCCTTGGACTGTGGAACACAATGAGGCTGGTCCAAGATCCACCTTGAGTTCCGCTGAGGGGTTGGTTCCAAGAATAGGGAGTGGTTTCCAGTCATTAAATGATTATCTCATCAAAATTGCCTATGGTAGAACATTCGGCACATCTACGGATCTCGATTACGCCACTCTTGAACTGAGCAAGAGCGTTTCACGCCATCCCGTGGCTACTTCGTACGGGCCCACGGTCGGAGAACTACACCTCGCAGTGCTCGCTTCTTACGTATTGTACTATGGAGGCACGATTGAACGTGTAAAAAGGCTCGACTTTCGAGACGGATTCGAAGTGGCGTGGCTGCCGAAAGGAAGATTCACTTTTCCTGGAGGGGTCATAGGAATGGTACCCTATGGCGAGTGTGGGGCAGGGATAGGCTACGTGTCGGAGACAT
>CAINUH010000372.1 GCA_903853735.1 uncultured Desulfomonile sp.
GAGAAAAGGAACTACATCGGCTTCCTGATGATCCTGATGCAGCGCCTGGTGGTCTCCAGCACGAGCGCAATCAAGACGACGCTGGAGCGCCGTCTTGAAGTCCTCGGTCCCGAGTCCAAAGTCCCGAGTCTTTTGAACGACCTTTGGACCTTGGACCTTGGACCAGAGACCTTTTACGATTTAGACGGTCAGGAGCAGATCGACGTGTTGCTCGGCACGCGACTCCGGGCCCTTAAGAACGAGCGCGCGGAGGTCAAGCTGCTATTGGATGCTGCGGCCCATTGCGAACAGACCGGCCCAGACGCCAAGGCGGAATCTCTGCTAGACTGGCTCTACCGTCTCCAGTCTGAGGAAGGTGACCCGGAACTCAAGGCGCTGGTGTTCACCGAGTTCGTTCCTACCCAGGAGATGCTGCGTCGGTTCTTGACCGAGCGAGGGTTCTCGGTGGTCTGCCTGAACGGATCCATGGACATGGAAGAGCGCAAGAGGGTGCAAGAGACGTTCGCCGAGGATGCACGCATCCTCATCTCCACCGAAGCCGGGGGGGAAGGCTTGAACCTCCAGTTCTGCCACGTGGTGATCAACTACGACATTCCCTGGAATCCCATGCGTCTCGAACAACGGATCGGCCGGGTGGATCGCATTGGCCAGGCCCATGCGGTGCGCGCGATCAACTTGGTCTTTGAGGGGTCGGTGGAACACCGGGTCCGGGAGGTTTTGGAGGAGAAGCTCGCCGTCATTTTCAAAGAGTTTGGCATCGACAAGACCAGCGATGTTCTCGACTCGGCCCAAGCTGGCCGGATGTTCGACGAAATGTATGTCGAAGCGATCCTCAACCCCGAAAAGGTCGATGACTCTGTGGAAAGTGTGGTCGCCCAGTTGAAGGAGCAGGTCAGCGAGTCTCGATCGGCCGCATCATTGCTCGGAGGGACCGAGGACCTGAATCCTGGCGAAGCCCAGCGGCTGCTGAACCACCCCTTGCCCCATTGGGTCGAGCGCATGACCGTGAGCTACCTGAAGGCGCACGGGGGAAAAGCGGAGAGAAAAAGCCAGAGCTGGAACCTCAGATGGCCCGATGGCGAAACCTACGAGAACGTGGTCTTCACGGTTAAGGAGGCCGATAGACTTCCGGCCGCCCGACACCTCACCCTAGAAGAGCCGAAGGTACGGGCCTTAGCGATGCGGCTCCCCCGTTTTGCGCCAGGCCAACCGGTCCCCATTGTGTCGATCCCTGGCCTCGCCGAGGAAGTCCAGGGCGTTTGGTCTTTGTGGCGGATCGGCATTGCCACTATGGAGTGGAACCGTCGTAGAATCATGCCTCTTTTCCTGGCCGACAACAGCATGGTCTACCTGGGGACGGCCAGACACGTCTGGGACCAACTTCTTGCTGTGAACATCCAGGTCAAGTCGTTTCTTGACGCCGAGGTTTCGCAATCCGGCTTTGTAAAGCTACAGAAAGCGTCAGAGGAACACGGGAAGCCCATCTACGAGGCGCTCGTACAGGAACACCGGGACCGCATCGTACGTGAGCGCGAGAAGGCAAACTACGCCTTTGCCGCCCGCCGCAAGAACGTCGAGCGGATTGGTCTGCCCCAGGTCCGCAACTATCGCCTGAATATCCTCGCACAGGAGGAACGGAGCTTCCAGGAGCAGATTGACCAGAAGGCCCATGTCTATCCTGAGATGGTACCGCTGCTTGTGATTCGGGTGGAAGGCGGTGGCCATGAGTAGCTGGCGCGATCAAATCCTGAAGGAGTTCACCCCGAAGGTCGCTCGACTCACCCTGGTGGCCGATCCGGACGGGCTTCTTCTTGAAGAGGGAATTCTTCAAGAGATTCGCGAGCGAGGATTCGAGCTGATTCCCTTCGAAGACAACGTAGCGTTCCGTTACGCCTATGAGACGAGGTTCCGCTCTATCTGGGACCGGGGCGAGCACACGGGCCTCGTCGTCGTATTGCGCTCCCAAGCCAGCGAACTGGGTGGGTTGCCCTATGATCTCCTTCAGGCCGGCTGCAAGCTCTCGTTTAAACTCGGCGAGATTTTTCAGAATCTCAGTTACCCGGTCGTGACCGCTTTGGACCCCGGAGACCTCGATGCCTTGTATGAGGCGCACAGACGACATGCACCGGGCCAACTGGGCGAGAACGCCACCAAGGAGTTCGTCCTCCGGCACGTCTTTGAAATCTCACCGGAACTGATCAAGCAGCCGTCGGACCTGTTGCGGGTGCTTCTGCGGACGCATTATCAAGGCCGGCGAATCCCGACTCTCCTCGACCAACGATTCATTCAACTCCTGCGCCAGAGCACCCTCTTCGACGACTGGCCGCTTGAGACGCTGGTCACGGACCGGGAGGTATTCTTCGCATTCCTCCAGGAGCGCTGGCCGATCTTCCTCGATCGTGAAGCAGCAAAGGGTGAGCGCGGTGTTCGTGAAGGCGAGAAACCTTATGTTTTGACCATCGAGGGACCTGTCGATTTGCCATTCGACCACCATGACATCCGAGTCTACATCGACAACCTGTTCGTCGAGGGTTTGCTGCACTCCGTGTCGCACGAGCATGCGGAC
>CAINUH010000373.1 GCA_903853735.1 uncultured Desulfomonile sp.
GAATTCAGGGCTCGCGAGGACGCTCGCCCTCCCAAATAGGCGCTTTTCGGATAGCCTCTAGCTGGGACGGTCGCAGCCATGACCGAAGGCGATCCGGGTGTTGCGAGTGAAAAGGCCTCCGACAGCTCCCTGGGTTAACCGGGATCCGCCGTCGCCGCCTGGCGGTTATGGCGGGAGAACGTGATTGGCGGTGTTGACGAGTCTCCGGCCAGGCGAAGCCGGAAGGCCCTAATTTCGAGCCTGCAGGCACCACCAAGCGATCTGGGGAACCAGGGGCGGGTCGAGGACCCCTGCCAGGTTTTCCATGTCACAAATAGCTCTGAGGGCAAAGGAGAGGAGGCTGCCGGGTAAATTGCGCCCGGGTACGGCACTCGTCCCCTGCGTGGCATAGCCGAGGCTTACGAACAGGCCGTCAGCCGCAACCATCCTGAATGAGTTTGCTGGCCGGGACAATCTCCAGTCTGGTCTTTTTCAAGCCTCTCATGTCCTTCTTGAGTTAGCCGGGACAGCGCCACGAGGCGGGCAAGGCGTTTGGCTGTCGAGTTTGACGTAGGCGATCTTTGCTTCGCTCTGAGAAGCGCTCGTAGCCGAGAAGCTGCCCCAGCGCTTATTTACACTGGCACCATGCGTGCTATGGTTGGCGTGTGAGGTTCATATATGTGCGGGATGCGTACTGCCGCTGCAATGCCACCTCGGATTATTGGCCGACATCAACTTTGAGTAGGTTTTCCACCCTAACCGGCGGCTTGTCCTCCATGCCGGCCAGAAAACTAGGGCTTAGGTCTGTCGAGAGGCCCATTAGATACGCGACATTCTGCTCAACATCATCCCCTTTTTCGATCTTCTTAAGGAAGGACAGCCGCCGTTTCAAACCGCCTGCTAGAGAACCATGCGGGTCGAAATGCAGTAGTAAAGTATAGAGCTGTCGGGCTTCTTGGTACCTTCCGGCCTTCACCTTCAGATCCGCAGACCTCACGTTGTAGCTGTTATAGTGTTCGACATATCGGCGCAGACCCGTTTCGGCGTCTGGGGTCATAACTGGAAGAGCGACCACTGTTATCTTTCCATCCGTATACTTGAGAACTCCGAAGCTATTGCTTGCGTCATGGAGGGCAAGTATCCACGTGCGCCCCCTCTTCTCGTTCGCTGCAAAGCGTTCCCCGGCAAGCTCGAACAGTGCCGACGCATCTGAATTCAGTTCCTTCACCATGTTGGTGATGGTCCTAGTCAGTGGGTCAGGACCAGCCATAGTCGTGGCTTGCCGCTCCTGACCCATCGTGCGGGGCGAAATGCACAACAAGAACAGTAGCGCAATCGAGGCAGGATTAGTCATGTAGACAAGGGCTTTCGTGTTCATGGTCAATAATTCCCATAGCGGCCTTCGGGACACCGCGCGCAGGTGCGATGAGGAATCCAGTAGTATCTCGGTGGCAGTGGCGATGTGCCTATCGTTACATCAACCCGCTCACACCGTTGAAATTTGATGCATGGCACGTATATTCCAGAGCATGGGCACTGTTCGGAGTCAGTTGATCCCCCCCTCCTGGAACCTGGTGCGTTGCACCGCGGATACTTCACCGGGACAGGTACTGGTAGCGCGACAGGTCCATTCCCAGCACCGTTCCCACTCGGGCTATTCACAGTAGTGGAAGGGGTAATAGGAATATCAATTGGAGGTAAAGCGGCCTTAACACTACTAGTTGATTGAGGATCGGCGTTGTCACCGTTTGATTCAAAGACGGGGCTGTTGGCGTTAATCGCGGCCGTTTCGCTGACAGGCACGTTGCGACCAAAAGCATATGCATTCGCGCTAGCAGACTCGCCGATGGGGTCACGGCTAATCCACCTTCCGGTGCTGGCGTTGTAATACCTGTCTCTGTAATAGAGCAGGTCCGTCTCACCATCCTGGTATTTGGTCGAGAACCGGAAGGGATTGGCTTTGGCCATGGGGCCGGTAGCGCGGAGCACTTCCCCGAAGGGGCCTTCGAAGCAAGTCCGTGGACTTCTGGTAAGGGGTTGAATTTGAGGCAGATGCGAACGAAGCCGGGATCTACAGACTTTTCGGAAGTAAGGCGAAGGGGACCTAGCCGTGCGACGATGTGCGACTACTGGC
>CAINUH010000374.1 GCA_903853735.1 uncultured Desulfomonile sp.
ACCATCTTTTCTTGAGACGCTCTATGGTCGTTCCGCCCTTCATCAGGGGCAAGCCGAGTCACCCACCTCTCGCCGTTGTGATCGAAGAGATTAGCAAACCGGACGGTGTTCAGGTTCGTCTGTAAATATCTGTTCAGATAGGCCATCTTCCTTGGCGTAGGAATCACCTCGCATTTCTTCGGATCAAAAACCCCGGGTAATCCGTCTTCATTTCCTACAGCATCGTCCATCGTCACGCCCGGGAAATCCAAATCCTGACGCACGGCCTTCGCGGACAATGTAAGCTGCTGAGCCTCCGTTTCTGCCGCTCGATGCCGGATGGGCAAGAAGCCCGCGCTTGTAAATGGGGTATGAGTGATCCCAACACGAGTCGCAAGGTACTCGGTAAGACCTTCCAGGGATTGCCTCATGCCAGGGCTGAGCGGTAAAGTGGAATAAACCCGATCAGGGAATAGATCCATGGCGGCAACTACG
This sequence comes from uncultured Desulfomonile sp., assembly GCA_903853735.1. The sequence continues at coordinate 475 of CAINUH010000374.1, forward strand.
CTCAGGACAAAAATAATATAACTCATCGTCACCATGGCTAGTGCGGGTTTTGAAACAAGCCATCGGAAGTGAGCGACCAGCCGCTTGGTGACCCATTTTACTGAAAGAAAGCAAATTGGACCAGAAACCACGAAGACAGCCAGGACAAACACAGCCTCTGTGGTCAAACCTTCTCCTGCCCACTGCCAGATCTTCAGGTCAGGGTTATCGAGTATATCTCTTATATTAGGCAGGTAATCCCAAACGTGATAACCCGCAAAGCTGACCGAAAAAAGGTCAAAAGCCATGAAGTAAAAGACGACTATCCAGACTATATTCAGGGTTACGGCAGCGGTTCGCCACAGTCCTGATGCAATGAGGAGTCCCCAAATGACGAGAAACGGCAGAAACCAAGCCATGGATTTCGCTGCAAGGAGCCAGAACAGCAGGATCTTGTCCGACACTGACATGACCTGCGCCATTGGACCGGCAATGACATGATATCGGTCCCATTCCAGCAGGCATTCAAATAGGACCGAGGACAAAGTCAAAAACACGAGAATCGTCAGCCAGTACACCGATCGAGCATGCATTTCCAAGAACCCGGAGTAACTGGGATTCTCCTCGTTGCGGTCATGGCTGCGCTGGATACGCGGTATCAATATGCCTCCACAAAAAGTACGCTCTTTCCCGGAACCTCATCACCGAACACAAGTGCTGTGAAGCCCGCCCCACAATAGCGAACCAACGTCTCTTGCGGCCCAATAAGGTTTGGTCCGGTCTAGCTCGGGCGCACACTTGACAAATAACGCGGGCGCCTTTAAGAGCAGACTACTCTGCAACAATATTACGAATTATTAGGAAATTGTAAAGCAGTACGAACGGTGGCGCAAGGAATACAACACCTTCAGACCGCACAGTTCATTGAATTACCGGCATCCAGCGCCAGAGGCAATATTGACTACGTGCCTTGTCCAAAATCCACCAACTGATCCTTTTCTTCTTGCCGGAGGAAACGGTCCTGGATCTCTAACTTAACAAGTGGTACATAATTTGGGGGCAAGTCAGACTCCACCTGAGGAGACCCAGCATGCGAGATGATGACAAAACAAAGGACGAATTGATCGTCGAACTGAAAGAGATGCGCCAAAGGGTGGCGGAAGTGTTCGAGTCTGAGGCTTGGCAAAGCGCCACGGAAAAGGCACTCCGGCAAAGCGAAGAAACACTCCGCTTACTTATTGAAAAAGCACCAATTGCCATGATCGTCACCTCTGGATTGGAACAAAAGGCAGAAATTATAAGCCACAAATTCACGGAACTCTTCGGTTTTACCAGGGAGGATGTTCCTGATGTAAACCACTGGTCCCTTCTTGCCTATCCAGATGAGGACAACAGAAAAGAACTTGCAGCAGAGTGGAGTCGGAGAGTTGAGGAGGCCATAGAGAGTCAATCCGAAATGGAACCTGTGAAGGCAATGGTAAGGTGCAAAGATGGCTCCAAAAGATACATCGAATTCAGACTCTCCTTTATTGGAAAGAGGAACGCCGTCGTCTTTACTGATTTGACCGAGCTTGAGCGTGCGAAGGAGGTGCTGAAGACAGAGAAACGAAGATTTCAAATGCTTGCGGAGAACTCACCTTTTGGAATGGTAATAACCCAACCGGATGGGACATTTTCTTATGCCAATCCTAAGTTCAAGGAGATGTTCGGTTACGACCTGAGCGAAGTGCCCAATGGCAAAATGTGGCTCAAAAAAGCTTATCCGGACAATCGCTACAGGCATGAGGTAGTGTCCGCGTGGATAGATGATTTCAATGGAGCTACCCCTGGCGAAACGAGACCCAGAGTTTTTACTGTTACCTGCAAGGACAAGACCAAGAAGATAATTCTCTTTCGACCCGTGAAATTGGATTCGGGAGAAGATCTGACAACCTGTGAGGACATTACCGACATCAAGCAGGCAGAGGAGGCTTTGAGGGAGGGCGAAGAGCGATTTCGGCACATCTATGAAAATTCTCCCGCGATGATGCACTCGAGCGACGAGACGGGCATTATCCGAAACGTGAATAAACGATGGCTGGAAATCATGGGTTATTCAAGAGACGAAGTGATCGGGCGAAACATAAACTCCGTCACAACGCCGGAGACCGCAAGCAGGGCACAGGCAACGATTCTTCCCAAGTTCAGGCGGGACGGTGTTGTCAGGGATGTCCCGTACCAATATGTACAGAAGGATGGGTCGGTTATAGACGTTCTTGTTGATTCTGTGGTGATGAACGATCCAGTATGGGGGCGAACCAGTTTATCCACTGTCCGCAACATTACTCTTCGCAAGAGAGCCGAGGACGAGACAAGAAGAATCAAGGCTCTTCTCGATTCAATAATACAGAATCTGCCTTCCGCCGTCTTTCTTAAAGATGCTGAGGAATTGAAATTTGCCCTGTGGAACACGGCAAGCGAACATCTCTATGGTTTTATGGCAGATGCAATACTGGGCAAAACGGCTAAAGATGTTTTCCTTGAAGCGGAAGCGGCCAGGTTTGAACAGCAGGACCGAGAGGTTTTGAATACCGGACAGTTCATGGAGATACCTGAGCAGCACGTTACTACTCGGAACAACGCCGTGAGAATCTTGCACACGAAAAAGGTTCCAATAATTGGCGAGGACGGGAAGCCTAGTCACTTG
>CAINUH010000375.1 GCA_903853735.1 uncultured Desulfomonile sp.
GAATGCTGACAGAAGCAAATTATAAGGTGATTACGGCGTCAAATGGAAAAGAAGCCCTTGATCTCTATGAGAAGCGCCAAGAAGAAATCAAACTTGTAATCCTGGACCTGAACATGCCCGTGATGGATGGGCGCCAGTGTCTCGAAGCCTTGTTGAGTATGAACTCAAATGTCAAGGCGATCATCGCAAGTGGATATTCCGCCAACGGAACAGTTAAGCGCATTTTGGAGACAGGAGCCAAGGGATTTATCGATAAACCATTTGATATAGCTCGGCTGCTTGAGAATATCCGGCAGATTATTGACCAAGAGTAGTTTCGGTTCATGCTTTTTGGGGTGGATAGAATCCCGACGACGGTAGGCTTTGTGTTGGGTAGAGATGAAAAAGGGATCTCACATGAATGTACGAACCATCATCCTTATACTTGCGCTGTTCTCGCTGATATCCACGGCCACAGGTGGGTATCTCTACTATTACTCCGTTCAGAAATCCGCTGTGAAAGAAACTGAAAGGGAGCTTGCACAAACAGCCGATGATTTAAAGGACGACATTGACGGACTAATATCCGTGAATCAAAACGAAGTTCGGACTATGGCCAGGTTTGAACAGCTTCAGAAAGCCATACTGAACCAGGATCATGCTTCTATCTCTCAAGCCGAGCAGATCCTCGACCATTTCGCAGGAGGTCTTCTTTACGACGTCTGTTATCTGATGGATGGCTCAGGAACAACCATTGCGTCCAGTAACCGTAATGCTAGGGACAGTTTTGTCGGTCACAATTATGCGTTTCGTCCATACTTTGTTGACGCGATAAAAGGCAGACCAGGGTCGTACTTGGCTGTCGGGGTGACATCAGGGATGAGAGGAATTTACTTTAGTCATCCCGTTTATCTTCCGGAAGGAGGCCGTCCCATAGGCGTGGTGGTGGCCAAAGCATCAGCTCGAGACCTGGACAGGGTCCTGTCACGCGGGGGAATGGGGACTGCCTTGCTGGTACACAGCAGTGGGATCATTTTCGCTTCCAGTGGCGAAGACTGGACTTTGAAGCTTTTGTGGAAAGCCGCACCCAAAGAATTATCAAAGATCGTGGAAACACAGCAGTTTGGAAAAGGACCGTGGAATTGGTCCGGTCTGGAGGAAAAGGCCGGCGACCATGTTGTGGACAGTTCCGGAGAAGCTTACCTAATGGAGGAGATCGGCATTGGAAACCTCCCCGGATGGAGGATTGTTTATCTGTACAGCTTTAGGGCAATTTCTGGAAAGATTGTTGATCCTTTGGTCGGGAAGACCGGCTATGTAGCTCTTTTTCTATGTTTGCTCGTCGGGGGAGCAGTAATTTTCCTCTATGTGATGGCCCAAAAAGATATCCGCAGCCGGAAAGAGTCTGAGGAGGCTCTGAAAGAGAGCGAACGTCGGTTGGCTCAAATCATAGAATTTCTTCCGGACGCCACGATGGTGATCGATGTTCAAGGAAAACTCATTGCATGGAATCAAGCAATGGAAAACCTCACGGGTATTGAAGCTTCCTCCATGCTCGGGAAGGGTGACTACGAATACGCTCTCCCCTTCTACGGCCAGCGACGGCCAGTCATGCTTGACTTGGTGATCAAGGATGATCAAGAGGCCTCCTCAGAATATGTCTACCTCCGAGGGGAAGGAGACAAATTCGTTTCCGAGACCTACCTGCCCGATTTTTGCGGCCGAGGCCCGACGTGGCTTTGGAATATCGCAGCCCGGCTTTATGACGAGTATGGTCGAGTTGTCGGCGCGATCGAGGCGATTCGTGACATCACCGAGCGCAAGCGTGCTGAGGAGCAACTGCAACAGAGCGAAGAGAATTACCGTAGTTTGTTCGAGGATTCCTTGGACGGAATTTTTATCACAGCAGTGGACGACACACTCGTTAACGCCAATCAATCTTTCCTGGATCTATTCGGCTACACCAAAGAAGAGATCTTAGGGACGAACGTTATCAAGTTGTATGCGAATTCTGAGGACCGGGAACGCTTCCAGGGAGACATCGAGAAAGACGGCTTCATAAAGGACTATCCGTTAAGGCTTGTCAAGAAGGATGGAGCACAGATGGACTGCCTTTTCAACGCAACCATCAGAAAGGCCATTGATGGAAAGATTCTCGGATTCCGGGGACTAATTAGGGATATCACGGATCGCAAGCAGATGGAAGAGGAGCTTCGACAGAGTGAAGAGCGGTATCGTTCTCTTGTGGAGGATAGTTTTGACGGGATATACCTTCATAAAGGGCGTGAGATCGTATTCGCCAACAACCGGCTACAGGAAATGCTGGGATATGACGCCGATGAGTTGAAAAGCATGGAGCACTGGATGGTTTATCATCCGGACTACCAAGAGATTACTCGCCAACGTGCCATAGGAAGAATGAAAGGTGATCAGATCATTGATCAATACGAAGTGAAGATGAGCCGAAAGGATGGCTCCTCCTTCGTGGGTGAGATTCTCGCTCGCGCAGTGAAGGTCGATGGAGAGCCTGGCGTACAGGTCTGGGTCAGGGACATTTCAGGACGAAGGAGATCCGAGGAAGCTCAGAGACGTATGGCAGCGGCCATCGAACAATCCATCGAGGCCGTTATGATCACGGACAGGAGCGGGAAAATCCAATACATTAATCCTGCCTTTGAGCATATCTCCGGTTATCGGAAGGAAGAAGTTATTGGCAGGGATACCAGATTCTTGAAGAGCGACAAACACGACAGTTCCTACTACAAAGGCCCGTTGGAGTCCATTAGGAGCGGTAACTCCTGGAAGGGAAGGCTTGTGAGTCAGAGAAAGGATGGTCGGACATTCTACGAGGACGTTACAATTTCCCCTGTTCGTGACGCATCAGGCGCGATCGTAAACTTTGTGGATGTTGGCCACGATGTGACCGAGAATGTGGAATTACAGATGCAGCTTCTCCAGGCGCAAAAAATGGAAGCAGTCGGGACTTTGGCTGGAGGTATTGCTCACGATTTCAACAACCTGCTCCAGGTGGTATTGGGATATTCCGAGTTCATGCTCCAACGTAAAAAGGAAGGTGAACCTGACTACGATGGTCTACAGAAAATTTATCAGGCGGGAAAGCGAGGGGCTGATTTAGTTGGGAGCCTGCTGACTTTCAGTCGAAAGATTGAAACAAAGTTTGTTCCTGTCAATTTGAACCAGGAGATAACCCAGGTGCAATACCTCCTCTCTCGAACAATCCCAAAGACCATAAAAATAGACCTACATCTCAGCGGGAACCTCGAATCAATCCAAGCGGACCCATCTCAAGTAGGCCAAATCTTGATGAACCTCGGAGTGAACGCAAGGGACGCGATGCCCGATGGCGGAACATTGACCATTGAGACCGAAAGTGTTCAATTGGACAAGGAATATTGCAGTTCACATCTTGAGGCAATGCCTGGAAGTTACGTCTTGCTGACTGTTTCGGATACCGGCCAAGGTATGGATAAGAAAACACTGTCCCATATATTTGAGCCTTTCTTCAGTACGAAGGAAGTGGGAAAGGGTACCGGGTTAGGA
>CAINUH010000376.1 GCA_903853735.1 uncultured Desulfomonile sp.
AAGGGTTATATTTTTGTATAAGATGGTCAGTATAGCGAACAACTATTTCGGGAGGAGAAGAGGGCGATGGAAGCAAAGGTGAGTAACAAGGTTCTATTAATAGATCCCTTAAAATGCGACGGGTGTAAAGAATGCGAGACAGCCTGTGCTCAGAAGCACGCGGGAAATAGGAAAATTGGGCTGAAGAGGATAGAAGTCATGGGTACGGGCGACGGGAGTTTCTTCGTTCCTTCCGCGTGCCGGCAATGCGTCGAGCCTCCTTGCATGGCTGTTTGCCCGAAGAAAGCTATCAGTCGGGACCTCCACCTTGAAAGAGTGATCATCGATACCAAGCTCTGTGTCGGTTGTGCAATGTGCGTATCAGCCTGCCCCACGGGATCAACGACTTTTGCTCATGACCTGGGTCTTCCCTACAAGTGTGACCTTTGCGATGGTAACCCGGAGTGTGTCCGGGTATGCGAGAAAAAGGCCCTGACGTACGTGGAGTCGGATAGGCTCCATTACCCCCGCGTGCGCCAATATGCACGCACGATGTTGGGTTCCCTCTGTAGACCAAGGGATAGGATGCTCTAAAAGGTGATGAGGAGTAAGCAGAAAAGGAGGGGTTTATGAGCTTTTTTCGTGTTAATGAGCAATGCAACGGTTGTGTCTCTTGCGTACAAAATTGTCCGGCTAGCGCTCTCAACTATTCGGACCAGGGGAACCAGAGAAAAATATTGCACAACATGAGCCTTTGCGCCCGGTGTGGCAATTGCTGGAGGGTCTGTCCCCAGCGTGCCGTGGAATTTGAAGGTCTTCTCGAGGGAAAATGGGACGAAGTGGCAACCATGGATCTCGTGCGGTGCATTGTTTGCGGGGAACCTCTCTACACACATCACCTCAAGGACGCCCTGGCGCAAAAACTGGATTACCAGATGGAAACGCTCTGCCCCGAACACAGAAAAACTAATTTCTTGACAGTATGGCGCCGCCTGTCCGCCGGCGGAGCAGCAAACAAAGGTGCTAATAATGATTACCGGAAACCTTAAACATTTTGACGAAATCTCCTCTGACCTGGAAAAATACAGGAACATCCTCGTCCTGGGCTGTGGAAGCTGTGTCACCGTATGCCTCTCCGGTGGCGACCGGGAAGCGCAAGCTCTCGCCCGGGAACTCTCAGCGCAGGGCAACAGTGAGGGCTCGGAACGTTCTGTCCAGGTCAGGACAATTCAGAGACAGTGCGAATCGGATCTTCTGACAAATTTCCTGGAAGTACCGCCTGATACGGAAGCCATACTCTCCCTTGCCTGCGGCGCCGGGGTACAGACCCTCGCCGAGACTTTCGGCCACCTGCCCGTAATACCTGCTCTGAACACCACTTTTCTCGGCGCTCTCGATGAGCAGGGTGTGTGGCGGGAGAAGTGTCAGGGATGCGGAAACTGCCTTCTCGCCCACACTGGAGGCATATGCCCTATATCGCGATGCGCCAAGAGGCTACTGAACGGACCCTGCGGGGGATCTTCCAAGGGCAAATGTGAAATCGGTAGCGATGTAGACTGTGCCTGGCAGCTTATCATTGACCGGCTCAAGGTACTTGGTCGGCTGGATGAATATGGAAAAATATTTCCCGTCAAGGATTGGTCCACCGACAGGGATGCCGGACCCAGATCCATGCGGCGGACTGCCAATACCGTCTGAATTGCAGTGGCCATGTGCCAGTCATAAAACAAGGTAATGTATTCTACAAAAAACATAGCGCGTTCATGGCGCACCTACCAATTTAAGCATGCCATGCCAGGAGGAAAGCAAAGGATGGAAGGATGTCACACCTGTTCTCCTTGCTGATACATTTACACCAAGCCGGCAAGAAGAAGGGCAATTAATGTCAGACTGCTTACGAGCAGCCAAAGTGCTGTCCCGTGCAGGAGTGGACCAATTCCGATCCTTTTCAGGATATTGCCGTTGAGACTGCTCCCGATGAGAAATAATGTCACTGTAAGGCTCTGTCTTGCAACCCCGTAGAGGCCGACCCAAAGGTCGTCAAGCTGAGACACAAGGTTGTGAAGTGCGGCAACAACAATGAAACCCACGATGAACCAAGGTATCTCTGCTCTTCCGCCGGATTTTCTAAACCATGAGATCCCGATTGCAAGGGGCGCAATCCAGACGGCTCTCGCCAGTTTAACCGTTGTTGCTGT
>CAINUH010000377.1 GCA_903853735.1 uncultured Desulfomonile sp.
ATGAAATTTGTTCTTTTCGTCAACACGTGCCCCTTTGTCCAATAGCAAATCCACAACTTCCAGCCGGCCGTCTCTGGCTGCCAACATAAGGGCCGTCTCACCATCCTTGTCCTTTGCATTGACGTTAGCTCCTGTGGACAGCAGGTTCTGTATCTGTTGAAGGTCTCCGTCCGCAACGGCCCGAATCATCTTCTCATTTATGATTTCACGTTCTGATTGTGACGGACCCTGGGAAACCGCCTCGACAAACCACGTCTGAGCTTTTTCCGCATTCCAGAACGGGACCGCACCCCACGAAGGGATATGACCCGAAGCATTTTGGGCGTCAGGAGTTCCCTGAGCGCCGACAGCTGCGAGTTTTGCCATCGCGATTCCGCCTGCCGGAGAACCGGGGGTGATCGCTGCGCTTTCCTGAAACAGCCATCCCGAGATCAGCACGAACAGGAACACAACACCCAGCCCGTACGGGAATACCGCACTCAGAATTCTGTGAATCACAGTAAGCATTTCTTCCTCCCGTCTCTGTGAATCAGGCCCTTACATAGGCGTAATTCTTGTTCGCTTGCCCACATCATTTTATGCGTTTTAGGATCCAATTGGCAATATTTCTTAGGCATTTCATCTCCCAGGTCAGCGTGTCTCAACCCACATTTTTCCTCTCAGAAACCTCTGGAGATTTCGGCAGTCCATGAGTTGTCCTGGTAAGGTCAATACGACGGTCAGCTCTCTACTGACTGGCCGCCCTGCCTCCCGGCTTGATGTACAGTTCGGGGTTTGCGGAAGCGATCCTTTGCACAGCCTCTCTGCCCAATCCAGTATTCAAAAGAATCAGTCTTTTCAGCCCTAACCGCTTTGCCAATCGGAGCGCCAGCGCCTCTTCAACTTTTGTGCTATCAAGGGCCAAACACCGAATGTTCTCGACAGGCGCAAATATTCTCTCGATTTCCTCGGACGAGGCTTGGCTAAGGTGAAGGCCAACTGTGTCAAGCTGTTTTGGCAGAACGAGGTTCCCCCCTAGCCTTGTCGCTGTCAGACTTAAATCGGATAAGGCAACCGGCGACTTTCCGTGTACGACCAGGTCGCCTGAAGACCGCAGAGTCATCGAAGAAAGGGCGGTGGTCTTGGACGCAAGATCCTCGAAGCCCCAGTCCACAGATGGAACACCGTATATATCAAGCGTCTCCAAACTCTGGAGCACTGGCAGATGATTAATTGAGAAGTCTTGGTCTCCCCTTAGAGCTACCCTCAGGACACGCAGTTTGGGATACCGATCCAGTATTCTCAATCCCAAGCCTTTGACGGGTGAGTCCGTTAATTCAAGTATCTCCATGCCAGGAAGTTCGGGCAGGGTTGCAAGCGCCTGGTCGTCGAATTCTTGTCCAATCAACTCCAGCGCCCAAACCTTGGAGTTGTGCCGCTGCAGTCGCTGGAATTCACTTACGCTCAAGCACTCGGAGTAGTAATGAATGCTGAAGCGCTGCCCATCTTGGAAGTCAAACGGCAGTGTCGGACCGAGGACGTGAAATGGCGGTCGTCCTCCCCGTTCGTGGTAAAGGGATTCGTCGTTGGCGGTGAATTCGCCGCATGCTAACAACCCGATAAGAG
>CAINUH010000378.1 GCA_903853735.1 uncultured Desulfomonile sp.
CTATTTATTGAAAGACGTGCTGGCGTTGGAGCGCATCCGTTCATCACGCACACTGGTGGACCTCTTGAAGTTGATCGCCTTTCAGGTAGGAAGCGAAGTGTCGCTGAATGAGCTGGCCACCCAGGTCAAGTTGGACGTGAAAACAGTCGGACGCTATCTGGACATACTGGAAAAGGCTTTCGTCATTATACGGGTGGGTGGCTTCAGCCGCAATCTGCGTAACGAGGTGACCAGCAAGGCAAAATACTACTTCCTGGACAATGGGGTGCGCAACGCCGTCATCGGCCAATATAACCTGCTTGATTCTCGCAATGACGTCGGCGTCCTGTGGGAGAACTTTGTGGTAGCCGAGCGTTTGAAAAAACGATCATATACCGGGATATACGGAACCTTTCACTTTTGGCGCACCTACGATGGGAAAGAGATTGACTATGTCGAAAAGCGCGATGGCGGCCTGTTCGGTTTCGAGTGCAAATGGTCGTCAAAGAAGCAGGGCAAGCCTCCAAGAAAGTGGCTGGAGTCATATCCTGGGGCGACGTTTGAAGTGGTTACGCCGGATAACTATCTCGATTTCGTAGGGTAGAATCCAAGGAAAACCATCTTATGCCGATGTGGGATAAGAATTTCGTCTATGGCGGTGGCTTTCATGACCAGATTAAAAACTTTATCGCCTGTGAACCGACAGGAGTTTAGCATGGATCAGCCAAAACAAGCTGTAAAATGGGAAAAGGTGCATGTTTTTATCAGCAGCACCTTTAACGATATGCATGCCGAGCGTGACTATCTGGTCAAGCGGGTATTTCCCGAGCTGCAGGAGTGGTGCGAAAAGCGCAAACTGCGGCTGGTGGACATCGACCTGCGTTGGGGGGTGACGGAGCAGGATGCCACCCACAACAAGAATGTTGTCAAAGTTTGTTTGAGTCGCATCGACGACTGCCGTCCCTTCTTCCTCTGCTTTCTTGGCCAGCGCAGGGGGTGGGTGCCCAAAACTAATGAGATCTCAGCCGAGACCTATCAAGACTTTCCCGAACTGCAAGGTCATGCAGGCTCCACCTCCGTCACCGAACTGGAAATTCTTCATGCCGTCTTAAATCCCCTGCACAAGGGAACCAAAAGGAATCAGGAGAAACCACCGGAATATTATGACCGGGCAGAGCACGCCTTTTTCTATCTCCGTGATGATGCCTATCTGGAAGACATACCCCTTGAGCCACCACTCTTGCGGGAGATTTATACCAACGAGAGCATTGTCGATCCGGCAGAGCGGGAGTGCCATGTTCAGGAGTTAAACCGCTGGCGCAATGATCTTTCAAAGGGAGACCGGCCTTGCCGTCTTTACACGGCCACATGGGATGAACATGCCGTCACACCGGAGATTATGCTACCGCTCGCCTCCCCTTCCGCTGATCCGGGAAATATCTCCCGCTGGCAGGAGCAATGGGCCAGAGCGGGGATTACAGTCACCGGTGAGAACATAACAGTTGACCCAGAACTGGCTAAGCAGGCTATTCAATTCAATCAACTTCTCAGCAAGGGGAGATTAGCCGGTTTCAAAAGTGGTGACAATGAACTGCAACAAGTTATAATCCGCGACCTGAAAGAGGCAATTACGGCACGCTTCCCCGACCATCTGGAGAACCTGGAAGAAAGCGAACTTCAAAAGGAACTGGACCAGCAGGAGGAATTTCTCTATATCAATAGCGAGGGTTTCATTGAGCGTACCGGCGACTTTGACGAACTGGACCGGTATGTTGCAGACGACTCACGGCAGCTATTTGTCCTCACCGCACCGGGCGGCATGGGGAAATCCATGCTTTTGGCCAATTGGATAAACTGCCACAAAGAACAGGACGGAGATACCTATACCCTGCACTTTCGTTTCATCGGCCAGAGCGACCGTTCCACC
>CAINUH010000379.1 GCA_903853735.1 uncultured Desulfomonile sp.
CCCCATGATCATGATGCAGATCCCAAACAGGATGATTACCCCCCCCAGAATGGTCGGAAAGAAACCAGGACCCATATGCAAGGCGCTGCCGAAACGGTAACCCCGCGAGATCGACATAGCCGCCGTGCCCATCCCGATCAACATGAGGCCCGCCCAGAAATCCTTATTGCCCCATAAATTCAGCTTCATATGTACCTCATTCGACTATCGAAACATCAGCCATGTCTTATTTTATCGTGCTTCCGTCCTGTGCACTATATATCATCGACACCCGTATAGGGGTATGTAGAGTACACCTCGCAGCCATTCTCAGTCACTATGACATTATCCTCCAGATGGACGCCTCCAATTTGCGAATCTCCGATGCCCATCGGCGAAGTCACACAAAAGACCATGCCGGGTCTAATCGTTATTTCATCGGAAGCGCGCAGGCTTGGTGGTTCGAAAGCCGAGATGCCGATTCCATGAGCCACATTCTTTCTACCCAGTTTCTTGCATAGTTCTGCGGGTTTCAGTCCCGGCCGAATTGCCTGGATGGCATCAGTTTGAAGATCATAGGCTCGCCGCAATAAGTCAAGTTGTTTAGGCGATGGACGCCTGCCGCAGACAAAGGGCCGACAAAAATCGCCAAAGTAGCCGTTGAAACAGGCGCCAAAGTCCATGTTGACGAAGTCTCCCGCTTGGATGATGCGGTCGCTGTGGAACCGCCGGTAGGGATGTGAACCTGGGCCTGAATTGACGGATTGAGAGCACTGCGAGGTCTCGGATCCGAAATCGGTAAACCGATGAAAAGCCGCCCCGACCAGTTCGCACTCCCGGACACCGGGTTTTAGAATGTTCAGGGCCGCCTGCATCCCTGCTTCGGAGATGACATAGGCCATCTTCATGCAGTCGAGTTCGTCCTTGGTCTTGGTCATCCGTGCTTGCAGCATGACCTTTTGACCGTTGACGAACTTGGTCTGCGGCAATTTCTTGGACAGGAGGTCAACCATGGACGGCGACCAAATGTCCACTCCAATGGTGGCCTTCTTGAGGGCAGATCCAAAGAGATCCTTGACCTCTTGCGCGAAATTTTCAACTGCGAAGTCCATGTCCATTTCATGGGGTGCCAAGAAACGTTCTTTGGGAATCCATGAGAGGCTTTTGGAGGCAAAATCAGGATCAGTAATCCAGACGGCAGGCAACCCTTCCTGGGGAAGCACAACGATCGGCCCCCCTCCTAGATGTATCGTGGGCCAATAGAGGCGTTTTATGCCCGTTGTGTAGCGGGCGTTTTCCTGCCGAAGCAAAATGAGAAAATCCACTTTCGCATCGTTCATGGCATCTCTTGCACGTTGAAGTCTTTCCTTGCGCATTTTTTCGTAGTCAATGCGCGTTTCCCAATCTACCTGCATCTGCCCGAAAGATATACGAGCCGCCTCATTTCTCCCTTTTTTCTGACGTGTCATACTATCCTCCCACACTGTTCACTTGATACCCAAACCGTTCATCTTCCCGAATCATCGGCACGCCCTCGTCGTCCTGAATCCTGGATACGGCCGACACACCTCGCCCCCCTTGCGAAGGAGGTAACCCTGCTGATGCACGACAGGGTCGTATCCACTGAGCCTTCAGTTTCTTCATCACCGGTTTCTGCTCTCGAGATCAGAGTTCCCTTGTCCTTTCAATGTCTTTCGGCTTTAAATTTTTCCATGAACCGTGGCCATACATCGGGATTGACTATCCCGTCGGGTTGCTTCCCCATGAGGACATCCAGAAGCCGCCTGACCACTTCCTCACCCTTTCTCCTGCCTGAACCCACCGATATGCCCGCAATGTGAGGACTCAGAATGACATTATCCATCGACAGCAGAGGGTTATCGGGCCGAATCGGCTCCTCCTCAAAAACATCGAGACCGGCACCGGAAATCCAGCCGCTTCGGAGAGCCTCAATGAGAGCGTCCTCATCCACGACTCCTCCCCGGGCGCAATTGATCAAAAACGAATCGGGCTTCATGCCCCTTAACACTTCCCGGTTGACCAAATGGCGCGTCTTTGCATTGAGATCCACATGCATAACCAAAAAGCGCGCCTCCTGCGCCATGGCCGCAAGATCCGTCCTTTTTTCCACGCCGATGGC
>CAINUH010000380.1 GCA_903853735.1 uncultured Desulfomonile sp.
AGCAGGTGCTTGATTTCTACAAGCAACTCCAAGTCTTTCTTGTGATACAGCCTCTGGCGCGCCCGAGTCCGCGTCGGTTTGAGGATCTTGAATTCAGATTCCCAGTACCTGAGGACGTAAGGCTCCACGTCAAGGATTTCACTGACTTCTCCGATTTTAAAATACTGCTTCTCCGGAATTGCGATAGGCATAACTCGACCACCCCTCCAAATGAGAATCTATCCGACTGCAGGCCAAGAGTCCCGTCAGGCTAAAGCGACTGACCTGAGACCTCGGCCGTTGAAGCAGTCTCTCACTCCCTGAGCGTTGCACCTAATTCCCTTACAAGGGTTTCCGCAACACTGGAATGGACTATCTGGACTTCTTCATCGGTCAGAGTCAGATCCTCAGACTGATACCGAATCCGGAACGCCAGACTCTGGCTCCCCTCCGGAATCGATTCTCCTCGATACAAATCGAATAAAACGACGGATGCAATAATATCATGCCCCAAGCGTGAAATCAAGTGTTTAATCTGATCTCCTGAACAATTTGTTTCAACCATTAGTGATAGATCTCGTTCTATATAAGGGTAGCGAGGAATAGGCCTGAAAACTCTTTTCTTGCGCCTTTGAACGAACAGAGGCTCCAAAAACATTTCAAAAATCTGAACTTGCCCATTCAAATCCAACTCATGAGCCTTCTTCGGATCTAACTCACCCAGAAAACCGATTACCTCTCCGAGAACAACCACGTTCGCAGATTTGCCGGGATGCAAAAATGGGACGCTGGAAGGCACAAATTTTACTTCAGTAACGTCGAATCCCTCCAGTAATGTCTCAAGCGCGCCTTTTAGATCGTAAAAATCTACTCCCATCCTGCCACTGATCTTACCGAAGACGTCAACTTCACCCCTGTGAAAATGCCATAGATCAGGATAGCGGTTGCCCAAGGCAATCGCTGCCAGTTTCAAATCTTCCCGAGGAAGCTCCTGACCTGGGACCACTTTAAAGGTCTTCCCAACTTCGTATAGTTTGAGACTTTCACATTTGTAATTGATGTTCCGCTTAGTCGCCCCAATCAGTCCCGGTAGAAGTGAAGTCCGCATTACCGCGTAATCTTCGGTCAATGGATTGAGCAACTCAAGGTTTCTCTCATTTTCCGTACCTAAAGAAAAAGCCTGACCAGCCTCGCGTGACACGAAAGACATAGTTATAATCTCTGTGAAACCAGACGCGTTCATGCATTCGTTTACTTTATTGAGTGGCTCCCGATTTTCTTTGGACCGATCCGGAGCCGACAAATAGGCAGGCATTGAAACAGGAATGTTTTGGAAGCCGTAAATCCGGGCGACTTCTTCGATCACGTCCACCTCCCTGTCAAGGTCCCAACGCCAGGAGGGGGGAGTACATTCCATGACTTGTCCATTACCGTCCATAATCGTTACATCCAGGCCCAGCCGCTCAAGATTTGTAGACATTTCCTCTGTGCTCAATCGCGTCCCCAGCATACCATTGACTCTGTTGGTTCTCACGGAGACTACCGGCCTGGATATACGAGCCGGGTATACATCTATGCAATCTTTGGCCACTGTTCCGCCTGCCAGTTTCTGGATCACGTGGGCAGCCCTGTGAGCAGCCCATAACGTGCCTTCAGGATCCACGCCGCGCTCAAAACGGTAAGAGGCTTCAGTAGCCATCCCAATGGCCTTGGCGGTTCTTCGTATTCCAAAGCGTTCAAAGCAGGCACTCTCGATCACGACTGAGTCCGTCCTGTCGCCTATCTCTGTGTTGAGGCCTCCCATGATTCCCGCGAGAGCGACAGATCTCTTCCCGTCTCTGATCATAAGGGAGTTCTCAGGAAGCGCTCTCTCCATACCATCCAGGGTGACAAAAGTTTCACCCGGATTGCTGCGTTTAACCACAATGCGACTCTCCTCCAGCAAATCCCGATCGAAGGCGTGCAGCGGTTGCCCACATTCCAGAAGAATAAGGTTGGTAGCGTCAACAACGTTCGAGATCGGGCGAAAGCCGGACCGAGCGAGCCTGAGTCGGATCTGTAGAGGCGAAGTGCCTACAGTTACTCCCTGGACCATGCGCACCACGTACCGAGGGCAAAGATCGGCATCTAGGACGTCAACACGGAAATTGTCTCGAATATGACTAGAGCCCTCGTCCAGGGAAAACTCAGGAATCCTCCATCGCCTTCCTGTCAGGGCTGCCAACTCTCGAGCAATGCCCAGGATTGACAGGCAGTCTCCGCGATTTGGAGTGATAGAGACTTCCAATATGAAATCATGCGCATACGGTAGCGCCGTTGCAAGTGGTAACCCTGTTTGGGTCTCTTGGTCCAGCACCAGAATGCCGGATTGATCGTCTCCAAGCTCCAATTCTTTCTCTGAGCAAATCATTCCGAGAGATTCAATACCCCTTATCATCCGGGCCCCAATTTCAATTCCCGAAGGTAGTAGGACACCTTGCGCCGCGTATGGAACTAATTGCCCAACGCGTATGTTTGGTGCGCCACAAACGACCGTCACCTCCCCGGATCCAAGACTGATGTGAGTCAAGCTCAGCTTTTCCGAGTGGGGATGAGGAGTTATGTCGAGGACCCTGGCCGTAACAACCTTGTCTAAGCCCTTACCGACTTCAGTGACACCCTCAACCTCTATGCCTCCCATAGTAAGAATCCGGGAGACTTCTTCGACAGAGACATCAATATCCACAAATTCTTTCAACCAACTGAAGCTGACGAGCATCTCCTCTAGCCCCTTTCTAAGTCCGGAAGTGCAATGGTGTGGTTCAGTGTCACGAGTAGATCTTTTCTATGTCGAGGTCGCAAATCTGAGCTGCAATTTATGTTTCGGAACAGAACGCAGAATCAGAATTGACGAAGAAACCTCACATCGTTCTCATAGAAAGCCCTAATATCCGGGATTCCGTACTTAAGCATGGCCACCCTTTCTATGCCCATGCCGAAGGCAAAACCAGTATAAATCTCAGGATCATAGTTCACAAAACTGTAAAGTGCCGGATCAACCATCCCTGCTCCCAGAATTTCCAGCCATCCTGTAGAGGAGCAAGTTCGGCACCCGTCGCCTCCACAGATGACACACTGGATATCTACTTCCGCAGAAGGTTCGGTAAAAGGGAAAAAACTCGGCCTAAAGCGTAAAGCCAACTCCTCTCCAAAATATTCTCTTACAAAAGCTGTGAGGACTCCTTTGAGGTCTGACAGAGAGATGCCCCTGTCTACCCAAAGACCTTCGATCTGCATAAACATGGGAGAGTGAGTAATGTCCGCGTCCCGGCGATACACTTTTCCGGGACAAATTACTCTCACCGGAGGCTTCTGCAGTTCCATAGTGCGGATTTGAACAGGCGAGGTGTGCGTCCTGAGTACCACATTTTCAGAGAAATAAAAGGTGTCTTGCATGTCTCGGGCCGGATGGTCCCGAGGAATGTTGAGTGCCTCAAAGTTGTAGTAATCGAGTTCTACTTCAGGCCCTTCGGCCAACTGGAACCCCAGGCCTCTAAAGACTTCGATCAATTCATCGGTCACACGGTTGAGAACGTGCGTACGCCCCGGAATTGGCCTTCTACCCGGCAACGTCACGTCAACAAATTCCGACCTGACTTTTAGTTCACGAGCCTTGTCTTTAATAGCCGCTTCCTTTTGGTTGAACTTTTGATCGAGTTCATTCTTGATAATATTTGCGAGCTGTCCGAATTCGGCACGACTTTCAGGAGGAAGATCCTTCAGCCCTCTTAGAATACCGGTCAACTCTCCCTTGCGCCCCAAGACGCGGACTCTGGCATCAGCCAGAGATTTTTCATCCCCAAGCGTGTTTATCAAATCAAGGTTGTTCACTCTGAGTTTCTCAAGTTGGTCCTTCATTATTTTAACCATCCTTGATCAGGTTGTGACACAGAGACAAAAAAAGCGGTCCGGAAAGGCCGCTTTGGGTTCGTGTTGGACTGGGCCTCCAACGGTAATCCTAGAGCTGAACTCATGGATTCCAGCACTGGGAGACTCTTTCAGGCTTCCAAAACCTGCCTGGCCTGGAGAGCTATACCTCCGAACGCCCCAGGGTCCGTTACCGCAAGATCAGCCAAGACTTTTCTGTCCAAGATTATTCCAGCTTTCTTAAGCCCCTCGATAAGTCGGTTATATGAGATGCCGTTGATTCTTGCGCCGGCCGATATGCGGGTTATCCACAACCGGCGGAAATCACGCTTGCGCGTTCTACGGTCTCTATATGCATAACAGAGAGCACGTTCCACAGTTTCCTTGGCCTGTTTGAGAGTTCGACTCCGCCCCCCCACATATCCCTTGGCGGCCTTCATGATCTTGTTGCGTCTGGCCCGACTGGCGGGCGCACATCGTGCTCTGGGCATTATAGACTCCTTGAATCTTGCAACTATCGGCAGTGAGCCGCAAAACAAAAAATTCTCCCAACTCAAATATGTTCATGGCGTTGGGCCTAGTTTGGCACACTATCTATCGTTATCCGTACGGCAGTAACCTTTTAATTTGCTTGGTATCCCTTGGATCTATGAAGGCTTCTTGTCTCAGATTTCTCTTCCGCTTGGTAGCCTTGCTGGTAAGGATATGACTGTGATAAGCTTTTTTTCTCTTGATTTTTCCACTCTTGAGAAGCGTAAATCTTTTTGCCGCTCCGCGGCATGTTTTCATTTTTGGCATGTCAATTCTCCCGCCCGAGGCCTGTGAACACCCTATGACCGTCGGTATGGACCATTAAACTTTTATATATATCTTATTTGTTACTTTATACAAATTCTTTTCTTCCGTGACATCACAAATTCAAGTTATCTGAATATGCTAAGCTGGCGCAAACGAATGACCGCCTGGCCATTGTCAACTGACTGCGAGTATTTTACATATCGAGCGGCACTTTCCTCAGGGGAATAATACTCAAAACCGGGCCATTGGTCATAGTGATCGACTTCTGTTTTTGTTATGTTAAGCCATTTCCTCCAGGTCTTGCCATCTTCAGAAAAATCTATCTCCCAATCCCTAGGCACGGATATGTCATCTCCCCACACAATTCTCAGCCGAGAAATGGGAACTACTGTGCCAACGTCCAAAACTACTGTTGGAAAATCCTCTTTGCCGTCACGGGAAACCTCAAGCTGGTTGGGGCCAGGGTAACCTTTAAGAATGTGCAGACCGCTGTCTGAAGGTCTATCGTTCACCAGTACTCTAGAGTTTCTTGCGTAGTCCTGAAAATAAGAATTCACGGGATTAGAAATGATGTCGTCCTTGAGAAGAGGCAGCCCTAAAACCCTCGTTTTTACTTGGTTTACCAATTCCTTCGCAAGGTTGTAGTTGGCGCCGTTGGTAAGATGACACCAGTCGGTAAAAACCCATTCTGTTACATTATCGTAGATGCCTGTCAAATCAACCACTTCTAAATTGTCTTCTTTGCATCTCTTCCTTATCTTGTCTACCAGAACGTCGTATGTTTGAGCTGCGTCATAAAAACCTATTTTTTGCATTCCAGTGACGCTCTCAATCTTCTCTTCCATAGGCGTTCTCTTTTTCTTCGAGTTTCGAAACATCGGTTGTAGTGCGAAGACGTGGGGCACGCGGTCGGCTTCCAACACCTTATGATATATTGCCACCACATCTGCCACCTGAGCTATATTCTTGTCCCGATACACGATCATTTCAGGGGTTGCATCCTGAGGATGCGCTGCGAATCCCCTGTTTTCCATCAGTATTCCTGGGCCCTCACCCTGTCTCATCGCGAGCCAGGTGAAAAAATAGGTGTTCCTTTTGAGCCATAGGGTAAGATAGTTCATGAGCCCTGCTCGGCTCATATCCATTGTCTCGCTTACAACCTCGTAATAAGGCCCCTCTGTGAAATAGTTCCAGTCCTTCAGGGGACGAGCAACCGTATGTATCTCGTTTGCTCCGTCTAGAGCTACCACGAGGTCAGGTTGGTACAGGCGCAATTTGGCAAGGTATCTCATCAGGTTGTTCTGATAAACAAAACCTGCCACACCCGCGTTGATCACTCTGACTTTCTTGCCGTGTAGAAGGATCAGAATCCTCGGATCTGCATTGAGTAGTTTCTCCATGATGTGGGGGATATTCCAGCGGTAAGTCACCTCATAAAAATCCGCGACAGCATCCGCTGGAGGTACCGGCCCGCGTCCGTACACCACTGATCCACCGGTTACCATGACTCGATACTCATCTTCCGGCTTATCTCTTGGAACGTCTTCGAAGTTTTTGAAACTCTGTTCGTTTATGTACTCAAATGAATTGCCTAACCGGGTATTTCGAACTGAAGCAAAGCCAGGAGTAGGTTCATATCCGAACTGTGGGGCCACCGTCTGAGAACTCCGACGCGCAAGATCCATGTCTCTGCCCTTGTATGCTTGTCCCAAAGGTGACGCTTTCATTTTGAGATAGGAGTAATATTCTATAGCAGCGAGAACTGCGACCACTACTGCGATCAGGAATAAGACGTAAAAAATTGTCAGTATGAACCGTTTGAATCCACCGTGTCCGACTTCCGGTTCAGCGTGAAGAACTATCCCGCTGTGGATAGATATCTTCGGCATTCCTACCTTTTCTGATTTTGAAACTGAATCAGGCGTCTGGTCCGGGAGGGGTGTCATTGCCTACCAATAATTGCAACGAGAGATACTGAGCGGGTTGAGGGGAAACTGTCGGCAGTTTCCCCAATATGACTCGGTAG
>CAINUH010000381.1 GCA_903853735.1 uncultured Desulfomonile sp.
GATTTAATGCCATTCGGATCGTTGACTGTGTCGATTGGAATGGCATCCTTTCCCGAAGATGCGACTAATGGGGAAGATCTGATTCGACGTGCCGACGAGGCTCTGTATACTGCAAAGAGGGATGGCAGGAATACCGTAAGAATCTACGGATTGGCGTGACTATAAATAATAGAGACTCTCGTCCCGCAATTCATAGCATTCAATGGATTTATGAACTCCACATGAAAAGCTGATATGATTCCCAAGAGAGGATTTGTTTTTCTCCAGGAGGTAGGCATTAGGGATGGTTTGCAAAACGAACCCCGTTCCCTAGCCCCTGAGACTCGCGCAGAATTGATCGATGCGCTCGTTCACGCAGGACTATCACGCATACAGATAGGATCATTTGTTAACCCGCGTAGAGTTCCTCAAATGCTGGGGACCCACCTTGTATGGCGCCACATTAACAGGAGACCTGAAGTCACATTTACCGTGTTGGTGCTCAACGAGAAAGGTCTGGATCAAGCGATGGCCGAGAAGATACCCCACGTGGAAGTATACGTCTCGGCATCCCAGACACACAGCATAAAAAACACCGGAATCCCGAGGGAAATAGCCCTTGCCAATGCGGTTGAGATAATCGATAAGGCTCTTTCACATGGAATCGGAGTGACAGCCGGGGTGATGTGTGCATTCGGGTGCTTTTATGAGGGATCCGTATCGACTCAACGAGTGCTGCGAATTGTAGAGCAGTTTGAGACACTCCGTCCGACAGAGATCTGTCTTGCAGATTCCACAGGGATGGGACAACCCCTTCAGGTAAAGGAAATGGTCGAACTCCTCCAACCAATCACAGGGTTGGATCGTATCGGCATACACCTTCATGACACTCACGGGTACGGCTTCGCTAACTTGAAAGCGGCATTGGAAGCAGGAGTTCGAAAATTCGATACGTCGGTGGGTGGGCTAGGGGGATGCCCCTTCATTCCGGGCGCCGAGGGAAACATCTCTACTGAACGGACAGTAGAAATTCTCGAATCCATGGGGTTCAAAACGGGTATCAATCTGAAACAAATCACGGATATCCGCAACCGTCTGGAAGGCCTTCTCGGGAAAAACCTTTCTGCAGGAAGAATCGAGGCACAGGGAAACGGTTTCGATGGATAACCCGCCATCGCGAAACGCGGCATTCCAAATCGGAGAGTCGCACAGCACAGACTCTTCCCTCGTAACATCATAATTGTCTGACTTTCCCGAACTTTATGAGTGTTCTTAAGCCGCCTTCAGTCCATTATTTCCATGAGCTTTCCACAACAAGGCGGAATTCTGTCTCCTTTCTTAAGAACAACGTATTTGTTGCACGTTTGACAGTAGCACCGACAGTCCTTGTCGACTCTGATTTCAGGATAATCCTGCGTTTCCGTCCCCTTGATACCCTCAATTGCAAATCTGGCCATATTGTTCTTAATGGGAATATATTCTCCCACAGGCACCATCTTCTTGTTAAAGCGAGCGCAATCAACCATTAATCTCCATAAGGTTTCAAGTTTTGCCGTTTCGTTGGCATTTTCAGGTGTGAATTCAACCAAGTTTTTGTCGATATTGATTTGCATGAGTTCCCATTCCTCCTTGACATATTGCTGTTCCTAATAGGTTAACACGCGGGGAAAGTTTTGGTCAAACGAATCGGTCATGCCGCGGATCATTGCTGGGTCGGTAACTCTTCGGCAACTCTACGATCCAAACCAAACCAAATCATATCTTCGAGTCGGCCTTGTAAGCGCAAAGATCTCCACACATGGAGCATGTCTCATGGTCTTCCCGGCAGGTGCGAGCGCGGATGTCGCGAGCTAAATCCGGGTCTATAGCCAACCGAATCTGCTCACTCCAGTTCCTATCCTTTCTGGCACGGCTCATTCGTGTGTCCCACTCCCTGGCTCCGGGAACTCCACGGACCACATCTGCCGCGTGCCCCGCAACTCTTGCCGCAAGCACGCCCATCCGAACATCTTCAACATCTGGAAGGCCTAAATGCTCCGAAGGGGTCACATAACACAAGAAATCCGCGCCGGCAGCACCGGCGACGGCTCCTCCAATCGCCGATGTTATGTGATCCAATCCTGGAGCAACATCGGTCACAAGGGGGCCCAACACGTAAAACGGTGCGTCGTCGCACAGTCGTTTTTGAAGGATCATTTGAGCTGGGATCTGATCCAAAGGAACGTGCCCCGGACCCTCGATGATTGATTGTACGCCCTTTTCCCGTGCCCTGCGATTGAGGTCCCCTAGAGTCACCAATTCTTCCACCTGGGCTCGATCCAGAGAATCAGCGATTGCGCCGGGCCTGAGACCGTCTCCTAAACTTATGACCATTCCATACTCTCTGCAAATATCGAGTACTTCATCATAACGGTCAAAAAGAGGGTTTTCCTTCTTGTTCGTGCGCATCCATCTGGCAAGAAAGCTTCCACCACGGCTTACTATCCCGCATACTCTCGGTTCATTTTCCAGATGTTCCAAAACGGAAAGAGTCACTCCGGAATGCACGGTGACAAAACTGATTCCGTCCTCGCCGTGAAGACGTATGGCGTCGAGCATTTGGTCAGGTTCCATCCATTCACCCCCCCCCCTCTTCCTGGTGGCCTCCACAATAGCTTCGTAAATAGGGACAGATCCCACTGGAAGCGAAGATTCGCTAATGATCTTTCGACGAATGGACCTCAAATCTCCTCCAGTGGACAGGTCCATAACAGCGTCCGCACCAGCCTTTTGTGCAGCCTCCAGTTTGCGCAATTCCAGGTCTTCATCGTGAA
This sequence comes from uncultured Desulfomonile sp., assembly GCA_903853735.1. The sequence continues at coordinate 2,793 of CAINUH010000381.1, forward strand.
GGTCCACGGAAGTGCCGATGTTGGCGTTAACTTTGATCCTCAGGTTTTCCCCCACTGCCACAATCTTCCCCCGTGGAGAAGTTCTGAAAATTGCAACTCGTCCTTTGTTATAACTCTCTGCCAAAACTCGTTCATCCAAGCCCTCTTCCCGAGCGACTATTTTCATCAAGTTTTCCAAAATGACTGTCTCCATGTTGTGAATTTGTCATCAGTATAGAAGCATGGCCCAACGTTGTCCATCACAGTTTGGCAAAATAGAACCGAAGATAATATGCCACGCTGCTTTCCACAAACCGTCATTCGTTCCTGTGGTTTTCTCTGGTTGCCCAGAAGTTGAAGAGGGATTTGATTACCTGGTGATAACGTTGTATCCGGAGAAATTCTTACGCGTTAGCCTGGTTGCGCCGACTGCCGGCTTTGGCTATACTCCCGAAAAGTGAGGTGATCCAAAACCCATGACCGGGATTTATTCCACCGCTGTCTCCCTGTGCCTGTTGGTTGTTTTGTCCACGTCGTGTACTTTTCGATCCGTCACTGACAATAAGCCGAAGCCTCTCGATCCACTGCCAGGATATGGATCGCTGAACAGATTCCCTTTTCACGAGGCCTGGTACGGAATGTACTTTCAGGAAGACAAGGTCGGTTACAGCCATTTCAAGATAGATTTGGAAGGACCGAATTTTTGCATTGCCAGCGATTCCTTAATGAGGCTCGCCGCGGGGAAAAAGACCGACGAAATCGCAATGAAAGAAAAGGTAATCGTGCGACCCGACCTGAGCATGCTTTCTTTCGAATCGGTAGTTCACATGAATGAAAAAGAGATGAGAATGTCGGGAAGATCAGAAGGGAATCATTTGGTTGTGGA
>CAINUH010000382.1 GCA_903853735.1 uncultured Desulfomonile sp.
AAGACGCTTCCGGTCGTGGCAAGCGCGAGTCCCTTTTTCGCTTTTGGGAGGATGGTCTGGAGGCGAAAAGCAGCAAGGGAACGAAGGGAATCTTTGTCATCGTCAAGACGCTGGTGGGAGCGGGCAGCGGAACCGTGGGCCTGAACGACAAGGGCCGGCGGCTCTCCGAGTACATCCTGGACGCGGCCAAGGAGCAGATACAGGTCGAACTCGGCAAGAACATCTCCTTGTATCCGGTGGAGCTGTTGGCCGACCGGTTTATTACCGAAGACCTGGAACGCTTTCGGAAAGACCTGGCCAAGTTCCTGCGGGACCCAAAGTTCTTTGACGAGGACGAATTCGAAGAGGTTGACGATTTCATCCGCACCATCCAGCAGAACAAAACCCCGGAGTACAAACGGAGCTGTGGCAACAAGCTCTGGCGTTTCTACATCGAGTATCTGAAGGTTCAGCCGCAGATCGAGGCCGAGACCGAAGACATCCTCAAGCACACGATTCAGACCATTCTGGCCGAGGGGTATAGTGGTGTTCTTTTGGTGCTGGACGAGGTGTCGCTGTTCATGAAGAACCGGGACGAAGACCAGCGAACCGACGACGAGAAGACTTTGGTCGTGTTGTCGAACCGCTTGGCGAAGATCCACAATCTACCCGTCTGGACGGTCTGCGCAGCCCAGCAAGCCATCGAGAGCAAGATGGGCGTCAAGAATATCCTCGCCGACGATCGGCTGAAGCTGGTCAAACTACTGGAGGAGGACAAGGACTACTACGATATCGTTCTCGCCCGCGTGCGGGAGATCAAGTACCCGGCGGCCATCAGCAATTACTACCTCCATTACAAGCGGGGATTCACCTGGCCCAACAGCATCGGCGAGCTGGACTTCCGCCACTTCTTTCCGTTCCACAAACCCGCCATCGAGGTCTTGCGGGCGATCACCTACGAACTGACCACGACGCGCTCCGCGATCCACTTCATGCACCAGACCCTCAAGCACCAGATCAAGCAGAAGGGCCGCGAACTCATTCGTTTGTGGGAGTTGTTCGATGAAGCCGTGCGATACGAAGAAGACCCGAGCGGGGTCCACGCTGGCCTGGTGGCCATCAAGACGAATCGTGAGACGGATTACCGGGCTTACGAGGCCTGCAAGCGCCAGATCGATGGTCTGACCAAGGGCCATTTGAAAGTGCACCGCGACAAGGGCGTCAAGGTCATCCAGACACTCTTTCTCTATCATATCGCCCGCACCCGACAGCAGGGCATAACGCCGGAGGAGATTGCCAACTCGGTGCTCATCGAACGGGACGCCGACGCAAACCCGGACGAGAACAACCAGCATTACGAAACCATAGCCGACAACCTCAAGAAGGAACTGCGGCAGATCGTCCAGGCCTTCGACGAGGAAAAGCGGCCGCGATATCGTTTCGACCCTGTTTTTACAGGAGTAGACCCGAGAAGCGAGTTCAGCAAAGCCCGCGACGAAGCGGAATCCAATGAGGCTATGCTCAGGGAGGCCTGGGGCCATTTGCTTGCGCTCGACGAATGGCCGGTGCGCACGCGTCAGATGACCATCGATCTATCCAGCGGGGTGCGGTCCACCTTTCGGGGTATCGCACCGTTCGTTGCGCCGTGGGAGGACCGAGGGGCTGTCCGCTCCGGTGATCAAAACCTGGACGTGGTCTGGCAAGGACGGCAGATAACCGGACGGGTGGGAATGCGCGATCTCGGGCGAATGTTCTCCGAAAACCAGGTCTTGCCACCCATTGACAGCGACCAAACAGACCTTGATTTTGCGGTATACATTGGCACGCGCCACTTCGCGGATGCATCCGTGCTCAAGCTGATCGAGCGGCGAAAAGACCCACGAGTCATTCTTTGGACACCGGCTGAGTTAACTCAAGAGGAACGGGACCGTCTCATCGACTTTGCCGCTTACCGCAAGCTCATATCCGACTGGCAAGGCAAGGATACCGAGGATGCCGTCGCGGTGGTCAACTGGGTTTTCAACGCGCTCCAGTCCGATCTTGCCAAGATCGTGAAGATCGTGGACAACAGTTACGCCCGGGGCCGTGTCGACGCTCTAAATAACACACAGATGGATTTTCGCGTGGCCGGCGAACTAACTGGCGGCCATCCTCACGCCGTTGGCGGATCGGGTGCTCACGGCCGCTTATGTATCCAGGGACATCAAGTTTGATCCACCGTTCGTATTTCGCAAGGAGGAGGGCGTCAAGGTCATCAACGGCATCGTGAAGACCGGACGCATTCCCAAGGGAGCAAAACCCAACCAGAACATCAGTGCGGCCCAAAACTTCGGCTTCGGATTGAATATCATGAAAAAGAGCGCCGAAAAGGAACTGGATGTTTCGGGCAATGCCTATGTTCAGGATATGTGGACCTTCATCGACGACAAGTTGACCGACGAGGGCCAAACCATGAAGATGGATACCCTCTACAAGATGTTCATGGGTATAGGCGGCCCGAAGGACTATGGGCTTACCCGACGCATGGTTCAGACCTACATGCTCTGCCTGGTCCGGGAAGGACACGTGCGGGTCACTGTAGGAGCGAAAGCCGGGCTTCCTACTCCCGTAATCGATTATTCCAATATCGCCGATGTGGAATTCTCGACCAAGGTGCTGGAAGCCTTTGGCGAGATTCAGAAGGTGGCCAAGCCTGAAAACTGGGAGGTCCTCAGACCCTACGCAGAGAAGCTTCTCGGAATCGAGATTCCTATCACTCAGGATGATGCCGTAATCTCCGAGCACCGGACAAAACTGCGGCAGCTCTTTACCCAGGAGAAGGAATCGTCTTCCAGGACCGCAAGCCGCGCTCAAAGTCTGTTCGATGCGGTGAAGACTGGCAATCCCTATGAAGCAGAACTGGGGCAGGCCGTAAAGCTGTTCTCAGCAAATGTCGAGGGCGGGGATGACATCCATCTTCTTTTGCACGCCCTGAAAGAGGCCATGGGCTATGAGGCCTTTGGGTCGAACAGGGCGGACCAAAAAGAGGTGGATGATCTTGCCAATCGCCTGAAGAACTACCGTGACATTCGGGCTTTCCTCGAATATGAGACTGATATTCGGACAGCCCACGCTTACTGCGCCGTCACCCTGGGGGACTCAAGAGAATTACCTGAGGCTCGAAAGTCCATCGAGAGTGTTCGAACCAAGCTCCTGAATCTGAAAGAGTACATCGACTCTGACGTCAAACTGAAGATGGAACTCGTGGGCCATTTTCCACCGGTTGCGGGAGAGACAGGCACGATTGAGGCAATGATCCGTGACTACTCCTCTGTGTATCTACCAAAGCACGAATCCGTTGTGAACAGGATCGATACCGGTCGCAAGCAGATTCTGGATACGATCACGGGGAATGACATCAAGGCCCTTGAAGTCCTGGATGGAATCACGGCGCTTCAACCAGCAAGCACCGAAAAACTCGTCGAGAGCCTTACGCGACTTCGCAGTGATATTTTTGAATGTCCATCGCCTTCACGGGCTTCCCTGGAGGATCACCTGCGCAATGGCCCGATGCATGAATGCGG
>CAINUH010000383.1 GCA_903853735.1 uncultured Desulfomonile sp.
GTGCTGTGGTGAACAAATCCTAGCGTGAGCGAAGGCTCACGCTGCCTTTTGCCTGTTTCAGCCCCACAAACTAGGCAACACCCCATCCATCATCAAAAACTTCACGCAGACCTCATCGTGCAGACCCTTCTGTGTCCTGCAAACTGCCTCTTCACCAAACATCCTTTTGAATGAAGAAAAAACCCCTTCTGAGAAGACCCACCTCATGGTATGCCCTGTTTCCTTCTTCCATTTGTCATGGTCAATCTGCTGTCTGGCATAATCTTCCCAAATGAGAGTGTCCTGCCTCTTGTGCCTGGCACATAGATGCGGAGGCGGAATCGACCTTGCTTTCCTTATGACCGTTTCAGAGGCGGAAATCACTGGTTTTATTCCGCTCAAAGTCAAACTGACAATTATGTCCTTTGCAGACCCAGCACCGTCAATCACCACGGCTTCAGGTTTGCTGTTCCTTATGGCAGGCATCTTCTCTCGGATCATGTTTATCTCTGCGTCGTGTTCATCCCCTATGGTAAAGTCGCAGACCTTGCCTTTCTCATTGGTGAAAACACCAATTTTGAGATATCTTACTTCTGTATGGTACCGCTTGCTGCGGTAATACCCGCCTCTTCCGACCCTGAGGCACATTCCATCAAAATAGATGCGTTTCCCATTCAGTTTCTCAGGCGTAATTCCCAGGGGAATTTTCAGATCCAGGTCTTTCCGTCTTTTCACTATGGTTGAATGGACAAAGAAATCTTCTCTAGGGATAATCTTGTTGAGAAGCCTGCTCAGATATTCGACCAATAGTCGGTCATCTATCCTGAAAATGTGCTTCAAAAAATGAAAGAAGAGAAGGATTGATTTGGGAATCTCAAACCGTCTTCCCCTCTTTCTCTTATTCAGTTTTTCAAGTTCTTTCAGGAGCTGTTCCTTTGTCGGGATGCTGAGAAGAAACTCAGCAATCTTCCCTTTCCTTTCCCTCAGTTCCTGTTCATACTTCTTCCAATCCCTCTTTTTTGCCATTGGAGGCACCTCCGTGCCTCCCACAAAAAGAATTGGCATTAGGAAGTAAATAAGCCTGTCGTCAGAGGAGAGTTATTCACCACAGCAGCCGAAATCGCCTAAAAGGTTTGCCGGCAAATGATTATCGGTGGAATTGTGGACAAATTCAACATCTCGCCAATTGACGCGGCCTGGCGCAATCTTTGCAAAATCCTTTTCGGGCGCGACGTAGGGGGGCTTATGAAGTTCGAGCCATACCTCAAGGAGGCCATGGCTCCCTACCTTATAGCTAAAAGCACCCTTTCCGGCAACAGCATCTTCCTTTCCAACACGCTTTACCCGGAAAATGCGCGCTTTGTCTCCCCGGATGAAATCTCCCGGCTCCCTGCCTCGAAATTCAGCCCCAACGACATAAAAGACATCGACTCGCTTTTCCGCGCGGCCGAGGAAAACACGGCATACTGCGGCAACAAGGTGTTCGGAAAGAACGCCAATGCCGATTATGTGGACAACGCCCTCAACTGCATAGATGTCTACCATGCCCACAATGTGAGGAACGTGAAAAAAGGCGCCTACATCTCCTATGTCCGCGAATCAGAGTGCGTTTTCGGCATCCCGGCATTCCCCAAGATAAACTATTCCATGCGCTGCCATGAGGGGATAAACGTGAACAGGCTGTTCGAGTCCTTCTACATCACGCACTCGTCCGACATGTACTATTCCTTCAACTGCACCAACTGCCAGGACGCCATATTCGGCTACAACCTGCGCGGCAAGCGGCACGTGATAGGCAACATCGAGCTTCCGAAGGAAAAATACCTGGCGCTCAAGCAGAAGCTCACATCCGAAATCGCGGACGAGCTTGAGAAAAAGGGCCGCGCGCGCTCGACATCCGACATTGCAAGGATGGCGGCAAAGGAAAAGGACTCTGAGGGGGACGTAAAATTCATTCCCACCCTTCCCGCCCCCAAGGCGGTGGACAAGGCATTCGCCGACACGATGAAGATAGTGCTTGGCAAGGAAAGGCAGCCCATCGCCGATTTTGTCCCATATCTTCAGGAGCGCACCATGCCGATAATGAAGGTGAAAGGGAGGTTTGGCACCTGGGCATTCAATTCCGGGTGGCCCCTTGTGAAGGAAATCCCTCCGAGCTGGCTCTGCACGCTTGACGAGGCAATGCGCCAGGACAAGCCCGTCATAAGCGAAGGCGATCTGTCCCTCCCGCTTGAAAAGCTGGAGGCAATCGTCTCCAAAAACGCCGTGTCCAC
>CAINUH010000384.1 GCA_903853735.1 uncultured Desulfomonile sp.
AAGGTTTCTCCCTTCAGTGTCAGCTTCCAGGGGTTCTCGTCCTTCTCGATGCAGACCGTGGCGCTGGTGATGCGCTTCCCCCCCTTGAGAGCCGAGATGGCCTCCAGATAGCTGTCCTGGGAACCTGATACGGTGACTCTCTGGATGCCGCCTTCCTCGCCGCCTCCCTGAAACTGTATGCGGTCGTCAATCCAGGCATTAAAGGTCTCGCCGGGTGTAAAATGTCCCGGACGACAGACCGAAAACTCCCCCTCGCCATTGACTCCGCGCTGCAGCAGCCAGAGCATGAAATCCGACCCCAGCCACTGGTTATCCCTGATCAAAGCCACTACCGAGTCGGAACCGGCCTGGTTGGCAGCCTCCAGTTTGTCGAGCATCTGCCCCTCCAGAAGCATCCTGGCGCGGGCAAACGGGTGAACTATCACCGGACTCAAGCCATCAAAACTCTTTCTGAAAATATCCTCAAAGCGCTCGATCACCTTGTTTCCCAGAGTGTAGAGGGTCAGCAGACCGTTTCTCTGGTCCCAGACTACGTCAACAGTGGAAGGCACCGGAAGGCATTTGGTCAGCAGCCGCGTCTGCACAAGTTCCCTGATCTCCTCGCGTTTGCTCTTGGGAGTGCGCCGCAGGTTTGGGTGTTGCGCCAGAAAGGCGCCCTCTTCGCGTCCGGAATGAGACTTCAGGACTGCAGCAGGAATCTTGCGCTGATCACGGCGCAGTGAGAACAGCAGGTAATTATCACGCCAGAAATCAGACGGTGCTTCGAATGATGCATCATCGGGGCGATCGACCAGAGTCCACCCCTCCGAAAGTTCTTCGGCGGAGTTCTCGATCGACCGGAAGCCCCGGCCGGAGAGCTTTTGCGAAAACCACTGAAACTGATCTTTTTTCGGCAGGTCGCCACTTATGGAGAATTGGGTGATGCTGACGGTGTTGGCATAAACTCCCATATGTTTCGTACATCCTTTCAATATCTAAGTGGTTTAAAAAACGGCTGCGAATTATGGCACATTTTTGGTTGAAGCGCCACGATGTATTCGAGGTGTAAAATATGTAAAGTGTTCCAATTTATCCGGCAGTCGGCATGACTAATCCCAATTTCAAATCAAAGATGAAATCAAGGCGGCGAGGATTGAGGCGGCGAGGCGTACTAATTAGTACGTTGAGCTGCAGAAGACGAGCCAACGATGATAGCGCTTTGATTTGGAATTGGAATAAACAGGCTGCTGCGGATCGGCCAGGTATAGGGGTTGCCAGTGTATACCGGATTGTGAAAGAAGTGTAAATGAGAATGGGACTGTAGTGTAAAAGCCACTACTTGACTGAACAGACAGTATCAGAATATTTGGCAAATATACACTTGTCGAGAGATGGGGAAGAGAGTAAATAACGATTGATGTATTTCCGTTCCAGTATACATTGTGGCGAATGAATTGATTAACATAAAAACTTCCGGAATTATGCAGCTGCGGTATATCCACCCTATATTGGGGGATTATATTGCAAAAATAAGCTAATTCAAGTCGATTTATCGATAATTTAGGCACTTTTTGAGCTGAAATACAATAAATAAAAAATATAAGAGCTGCGGCATAATCCCTAATTATACGAAAAAAAGGGACAGATATGAAGATGATTGATATGGGTTCCAAGCGAGGAGTGAAAGCACTGCAACTCTATTTAAGCCCGCAAGAGGCCGGACAATTCAGAAAAGAACTTGACCGGCTGTTGTTGGACCCCGAAGCCAACGATCATTCCCACATCGACTTCGGTGGCAACTCTGAATTGTCGTTCTCGATTTTAACTGATAAGAAATTGGGAAACCTAAATGCTTACTCCAAGATCGAACGAGAGGTACTAGCTGATCAAGAATAATAAGGACCGTATAACTATGTCTTGCAGCGGATCGGTGGGGAAACGGCGCCCACCTCCCGCTGAAGCCCGTGGTTTGGCAAATGGATTGAACATGAAAACATTTTCCTTAAATATGAAATATAAGCACGTTAGGCTTATTAAGCTTGTTGTAGTAGCTGTATTTATCTATGCCACTATAAAGGTAATGGTGATACCGCAGT
>CAINUH010000385.1 GCA_903853735.1 uncultured Desulfomonile sp.
CCAGTCCCCAAAGAAAGTTTGGTCTCTTAATCAAGCATTCGATATAATGATTGAAGTGTAGCAAAACTTAAGCAGATGTTGTTGAAAACGGTTCTTCGCTGATGCCTCCATTGGCAGAGACCTTGACCCCTTTTCCAGGATGATCCTAGCGACAACCGGTGTGCAAATTTCTACTATTATGGCCTGGCGGCAGATTATTTCACATTGACTAGGCCGGTTGTATCTATAAATAGCCCGCTGGCTGAACGAAAACACGTGATACCGGCTATGTGGAGGATAACCTCCGTTCAGACTTGAATAATTTCCCTGATCCTCCTCAGTGTGTGCTAGGTTCAGTCTGCCTAGCCTTAAGAGAGGTCGCGCGACTACGGTGCTCCAACTCAAACACAAACGGTAAAGGAACACGACTGTCAGAATATGGACTGGGCGAAAGGAACATTAGGTATGGTTTTCTACAAGCAAATAGTCTTTGGCATTTCCATGTTTCTTATGGCCGCTCTCTGCTATCCCGCACTAGCTAAGTCTGAAGTCGGAACCGTCAAGATAACCAACGAGCAGGCAATAGGTACGACTACATACGACGACCTGATACATCTAGCTCAGACAATTGTGGCAGAAGACAAAGAGGCTTTCAACAAGATGTTTGACGCTGGTCGTGCGAGGTCGTTACCTGCCGGCACTGAGGTCTATGTGGTGGAGACGAGGAACGATAATAGAGTGTATCGCGTCCGACCCAAAGGAGAGGCCTTCTCAATCTGGATTCCACAAGGTGCTCTTAGATAGAGGAGAAGAAATTTGGACAGCATGTTAGAGGTCTCACCAAAATTCTCGCAGACCGACGTAGGTTCGGTTGATAATTCCGGTTGAGGAAGCTAGGGCTATGCCAGAAGATAAAGACACAAGGATAGCAATCCAGGAACTACGCCAGTCCGTTGCGGAATCAGGCTATTTTGACCCGCGCCTGTTTCAACAATCCCCTTGCTTGCTGCCGTATGAACTACCGACCGGTCCCAAGACTGAGAGCATCCTCAAGGCCCAAAGGATTGCTCAGGGTCAGCTTGAATATCTCGCCTCATTCATAACAGAGCATGTGATAAAAAGGGTCCTCCTTCTTGAAAGCAGAATACACGAGTCAGCGGCCTTCGATGAGCTACGGCATTTTCTGGAACAATGTCTGACGGCGACAGCGGATTTCGGGAGAGTAAAGGAGTTGGCTACTGTGTATGGCGATCTCCTAGCCCTTTACATCCTTATACTCCACAGATGCGGAGCACCGGGCAGGCAGAGTCCTATTCTTAAGATGATTCTGAGGAACTTAGCGAGGCGCAAAGCGACAGAAATTGACCCGTCACGCCTTTACGGATCTTTCAGTGAGTTGGAGAGCAAGGTCACGATTTCACTGTTAGCCAAGAGATACGCAGTTTACGTTCTGGCAACGCGCGGTTTCACCGTCCTGTTTCGTGCCGAAATAAATTTTCGTTCCTTTGGGACATCTCCCGAGGAGCTTGCACTCCAACTAATTAATTTATTGATAAAAAATGGAATCAAGCTCGCTGAGGTTACCGATTTGGTGTGTGGCGGTGGGGATATGGGAACTCTGCCTGACGGAATCTACGTTCTGACTGAGAAAGTTCGAGAAGAATCCTGGAAAAGGCTTCACAACAGTTCCTTGAACCGGGGCCCACTCGTGACATGGGAGCTGAGAAAACTGCTCCGTGCCCAGTCACCTAAGCAAAAAATCCATGCATCGGTATGTAGTCCACTGACTTTCTCTACCTTGGCTGCTCACCATATGAATTCACTCTTCAGGGAAGAATCTCGCGAACTCGAACTGAGTCTTAAGGGGTATGTCAAGATTACGCCGTTGAAAGCTACCGGAGCCTTGATTTCCGAAATAGAGAAGATCAATCCGGAGAGTCTGAATCTCCTGGTGATGACGCTAGACGAACTTTTTGCCTGCGTGGTCAGAAAGATCGGCTCGCGCACTGTCCGAGAAATGGCTGCCCAGGAAGCCAACAAGATATTGGTGGACTTTGATTTTGGGAAGATTTGTGAATACCTCAAACGTGAAGACTTTGTCATCCCTCCACATTTCCGACTCGCGTCCCGAGAAATTGGAACGGGTGTCAAGGAAATGTGCGAACTCATAATGATCGTAGAATCTGGGAAAATTTCTCCGTCTCTCAGCGACAATCTCATGTACGTAGTGGACTCTTATGCCCGACAGGTTGCTACAGTCTTGGAAATGGCCTCGGCAGGTAAGCCTCACGAACGACCTGATTTTATTCTCGTGACAAGTACCAGGGCCCGGGATCCTCATTTTTTAAAGCTTTTTACTAAAATAAGATCCATGGTTGACAATTCATTCACACCCATTATGTGTCTGGATTCCTTGGAATATGAATATCTTACAGCGAACCATCTTTTCGAGATGTATGTCAATCCAGATAGACGTGACAAGCGTTTGCACATTACTGTTGAAGCCAGAAGCATGAAGCATGCCTTACAGGTCCTGGGCTCCGGTCCAGGCGGCCATAAGGCGTTCTCCTTTTCGGGTCTCCTGGACGAGGTAACCAGGTCAATTGCAGACGGCACTCTTAAACCCGCCAACCTCGTACTAGTTGGCGCTGACAACGAAGACGCCCTGTTGGCAGTATCAGAAGCCAAAGACCAAGGCTTGCTCGGCCGGTTGGCATTGATTGGGGATCCTGATGATGTGGTCTCGGCAATAGAACGTGCAAGACTACCGATTTCTCCCAGCCTTGATCCGACTGTGAAACTGATTCGCACTGATCCACTGGCGATTGATTCCGACAGTAAGAAGAAATCCATGGCGGAAGCCTTTGGCAATTTTATTAGACAAAACCAAGAGTTCATTGTGATCAAGGGGAGCGTAGATACAGCGACTCTCTTGCACACGGCTTTGTCCATTTACAGGACTGGTCTCGATTCCCCGGATTCCGGCAAACCGCCTGTGAGAAAAATGGCGACAAGTTCCGCGTTGTTCGTACTGCCCGATGGCAGGTTTTTCGCACTGTCCGATGCGGGAGTTAATCCAAGCTTTAGGAATGCTGAGGCACTGTTGCAGGCAATTGAAAACCAAGTTGAGTTGGTGAGGAAAGTTGTGGAACCCAATGTAATGCTCAAGTTGGCCATCATAACTGCGGTGGAAAAAGTGACCTCTGCTATTCCTGCTACTCTTCTTGCGGCTGAAACAGAAAAAAAAGCAAAAGAGTTGGAGAAACGCTATGGCCCGCTGATTGTCGAAGGGCCCCTTTCCTTTGACCTGGCAACAGTCCCGGACGCTGCACTTGAAAAG
>CAINUH010000386.1 GCA_903853735.1 uncultured Desulfomonile sp.
AGCAATAAACGCACAAGCAGTTGACCTGAGGATTCCGGCATAATTCATTGTACGCCTCTCATAAATTCCGGGAGTTCCTTTTTTCTGGGGCTTTAGGAACTTCGGGAAGCCAAGCTTTCCTGGAACAAATATATCATCGGCAAAACGTGCGGTCAATCTTCACTACATTTTTTTTGCATGATTTTGGGTGATTATGGAATGTACGTGATTCCAGTGGCATTCATTACTGATAACCATGCGTTGTCTATTAGCTATTACATCTGTAGTGTCTTCGTTGGAGATACCTTGACAATCTCGCTCTGGTTAGTAAAAAGGAAGGCTTGAAGACTGTAGGTCTAGGAGGATTGCCAATGATCGAAGTGGATAGGCTGACCAAGTACTACGGTCGGCTGGCCGCCATCAAAGACGTGAACTTCCGTGTGGGTCAGGGAGAGATTGTGGGTTTTCTCGGGCCTAACGGGGCCGGCAAAACGACAACGATGCGTATTCTTACGTGCTTTTCTCCAGCCTCGTCGGGGGGGGCAAGAATCCTTGGGATGGACGTGAACACCGATTCCCTTAAAATCAGACAAAAGGTCGGATATTTGCCGGAGAATGTTCCCCTTTATGACTGGATGCGGGTCAGGGCGTATCTGGAGTTCGTGGCGAGAGCCAAGAGAATTCCTTCCGGGCAGCGCGTCCAGGAATTGGAACGGGTAGCAGCTTGCGTGGGGCTCGATGAGGTGATGGGAAAGATCATCCGAATTCTGTCCAAGGGTTATCGGCAAAGGGTGGGGTTGGCGCAGGCGCTCCTCGGAGACCCCCCAATATTGATACTGGACGAGCCTACCATAGGACTTGATCCAAAACAGATTCGGGAGATCAGGAATCTCATAAAGGGTTTTGCGCGGAATCGCACCGTTATTCTTTCAACTCATATCCTCCCCGAGGCCAGTCAGGTTTGTGACAGGGTAATCATTATTAACAGGGGAACCATCGTTGCCGAAGATACTCCGACCAACCTTACCAGGAGTTATGGGAAATCAACCCGTTGCCAGCTTGTAATGCGGGCCCCTGAAGGAGAGGTGACGGCCTTATTCAGTGGGTTGCGTGACGTCATTTCCGTGACACTTGCTGGAGACTCGGTCAACGGAGAAACGTCTGTTATTGTGGAAGCATCCCCGGAGACCGACATTCGACCCGCCCTGGCAAGAGCTGTTCTTGATAGGAATTGGGACCTGCTCGAATTGCGACCGCTTCATGTAAGTCTGGAAGATGTTTTTATTGATCTGGTTACGGAAGAGATCGAAGAATCGTCTTTGACGGAGGATGTCGAGAAAAGGGAGGTGGCTTCATGAGAGGCTGGTACGCTGTCTTTCGCAAAGAAGCAGCCAATTTTTTTGTTGCGCCCATTGCTTATGCTGTGATCGCAATTTTTTTGCTGATTTCCGGCTTCTTCTTTTGGGCCAATGTTTCTCTTATGAGTTTGATAAGCCTTCAGGCTGCGAACAACCCTATGATTTCAGCACGAATAAACATTACAGATATTGTGATTCGGCCTTTGATCCAAAACATGAGCATCGTACTGCTTTTCTTGATGCCACTCATTACAATGAGGCTTTTTTCAGAAGAGAAAAAATCCGGTTCGATAGAGCTGTTGCTCACTTACCCTATTACGGACGCGGGAGTGCTTATAGGTAAGTTTTTGGCCGCACAGTTGGTCCTTCTTGCGATGCTGGCAGGTACTCTTACATTCCCTTTGTTCCTCGTGTTTCTGGATGACCCGGACCTGGGAACTCTGGCAAGCGGGTACCTGGGACTCTTACTCATGGGTGGAGCCTTCATGGCAATGGGAATCTTTCTGTCGTCGCTTACGGAGAACCAGGTTGTCGCTGCAGCGGTATCTTTCGGAGCTGCCCTCATGTTCTGGGTCATGAGTTGGTCTTCATCTTTCTCGGGAGAGTGGCTGGGCGCCATTTTACGTCAGTTGTCTATCCTGGAACATCTCGATTCCTTTCATAAGGGCGTGCTGTCACTGGTAGACATATCCTTCTTCGCCCTGTTCACAGCCTTTTTCCTATTCCTGACTTTGCGATCTGTGGAAACTTACAGGTGGAGGGGATAAAAAATGAAATTCGAGGATTCTCACCGAAAATACTTAATGGGTGGCGGAACTGTCTCGGGTGTCTTGATCTTTCTGGCAATTATTATCGCTATCCAATACATAATGGTACAGAACCCGAGGAGATGGGATCTGACGCGGGGGAAACGTTTCACTCTGGCGACTCAAAGCAAGAATGTGCTTGATACATTCAGGGAGAAAAAAATACCGGTGGAGGTTCTCGCCTTTTACGAGAGCAAGGACCAGGGGGCTCGAGAAGAGGTTAGGGATCTGCTTGAACAATATAGAGACGTGTACCCGGACCTGACCTACTCTTTCGTGGATCCGGACACAGAGAGGGCGGTGGCACTGAAGAATAAAATCGATTCCTATCCGACCATTGTAGTTAAAGCCGGTCAGAAAGATGAACGAATTTCCACTGCGGACGAGGAAACGGTTACCAATGCTCTGATGAAGCTACTCAGAACCGACGTCAAGAAAGTATATCTCCTTAAAGGCCATGGGGAGCTTCCCGCAGAATCAACCGGGGACAGTGGCTTCAGCACTGCCAGAGAGCAGATAGAGAAGCAGAACTACAAGGTTGAAGAGATAGTTCTCATGCAGGCAGTAGCAGTGCCTGAGGATGCTTCCATCCTGGTAATTGCCGGCCCCAAAACAGATCCCATGGATACTGAGTTGGAAGCGATGCGCAGTTTCATAGGACGCGGGGGCAGCCTCCTGGTCATGCTCAATCCGTTTAAGAGCCCAAAGCTTGCGGAATTCCTCAAGGAATATGGCTTTCTAACTACAGATGACATTGTGGTTGACCGCATGAGCAGAGTGCTTGGCGGCGACTACCTGATGCCGGTGATTACCACGTACGTGAAATTTCCGATCACAAAGAATTTCACTCTGGCATCTTTTTTTCCGGAGGTCAGGTCGGTCAGGACAGCGGAGAAGCCTGTGTCGAAAGTGGAAGCCCAAGGATTAGCCATGACAAGCGCCGTGTCTTGGACCATTAACGAGGAGCAACTCACGAGCGGCAACGCAAACTTCGACGAAAAGACGGGAATAAAGGGGCCTGTTTCCGTGATGGCGGTGTCCCAGTATACAACTTCCGGGACGCCTGGCAGAACTCTGGATAATAAGGGCTTAACTTCAGAGGGGCCTGAGAAAGAACAGACATCTAAGACTCAGGATCAATCAAAGGAAGATCAGGCTTCCACTGGTGAACAAGGTGCTCCAAAGCCTAAGAAGGCTCGCATCGTAGTGTTCGGCAGCTCTCTTTTGGCAGCCAACAAGTTTTACAAGCTTCAGGGCAACGGGGATTTGTTCATGAACACCGTTTCATGGCTTGCTGAAGACGAGAACTTGATTTCCATACGTCCCAAGTCCCTTCGTTCCAATCCGCTGGTTCTTACTGCCAGGGAATCAATGACAACCTTTCTCATCCCCGTGGTTTTGATTCCTTTGGCATGGATCGCGGCAGGCATCGCCGTTTTCGTTTATCGAAGAAGGGCTGTGAAGGTGTGATTCAACTGTTCATATTGATCAGCCATCAGAATGGTAGTGTTGTGAGACTAGAAATCCAGCAGTGGGGTTGGCGTCCATATCCGCCATAATTAGGCACAAGCGCAACGCACTATTGAAAAACCATCGCTTTTTGCCCCACCCGAATTACAGTCATCCCTGGGGAGGTTCGAGGCATGAAATTAAACAAACTTGTCATCTATTTACTGATTCTCGTTGCTTTGGGGGCGTGGCTCTACTTCGTGGAGATCAAACACAAAGAAAAAAAGCAGGCCGCTGAGGAACAAGCATCCAGGATAGTCAGTATTGACAAGGATCAGGTGGTTCAAATCGATTTGAAATCAAAGGACGCGGCCGGCATAGAAATCAAGAAACCGGCAGACGTATGGGTTTTGACATCTCCCTTAGATACCAGGGCTGACCAGTCTGCGATCGCTTCTCTCCTGCAGTCGGCTACATCCGCGGCGCAGGAAAAAGTTCTCATGGAAAAAGACGTGAACTGGGGAGAATATGGTTTGGACCAGCCGAGTCTTTCGGTCGGACTTGCAACCAAGGACGCTCGTACCGAGATATTCTTCGGAGAGTCTAACCCCTCCAAAACATCCTACTATGTCCGCATAAGTGGAGATCCACGTCTTTTTCTGGTTGCCGATACCCTGAAGAATAGCCTTAACAAGACAGTTTTGGATCTTCGCGACAAGACCGTAGTGGCCATAGCGCCGTCAGACGTGGACCGCATAGTGATCTCGCGGAAAGGCGAGGAAACAGAACTGAGACGGGAAACCTCAGAAAAGTGGGTAATGGTACGGCCGGAGGAGATGAGAGTCAAAAGCACACTGGTGAACAGGGATCTGAATAATCTGACGAATCTAACTGCCAAGGACATCATCGATAAGCCTTTAAAAGAAGGTGATCTTTATGGCCTTGAGAATCCTGACAAACAAATCAAGCTGGCTGGGCCAAAAATCGAGGAGACGCTGGATATGGGAGCGATTGCCGCAGGAAAGGAAGACACTCCAGCCGCTGAACCGGACGTTTACGCACGAATAAAGGGGCATGACACGGTATATGTCATTGACGCCCGAACATTGAAGGGTCTGGTCGAACTCGACCGGAATCTCTTGAGAGACAGGTCGGTTCTGTCGTTCAACCCGGCTGACATCGAGAAGCTTGAAATCGATCTGGATGGCAAGAAGTGGCTCGCTGTCCGTGGCGCAGACAAGAAATGGGCCCTGGAGCAACCCCAGAAGATCGAAAACGTGGATGGTTGGTCGGTCACCTCCATTTTATGGGACCTGAAGGACCTGGAATGGAAAAACGTGATTAAAGAGGCTCCTGGTGATCTGTCGGCGCTTCACCTTGCCAAGCCCCAATTGGTTGCTTCCATCTTCAAGATGGGACAAAAGGAGCCCATGGTTCTTAAGGCCGGGTGGGACCTCAAGCCCGCCAAGAAAGACGGCCAGGGAGAACCCGGAGATAAGAAAGATGCTGAAGCCGAAGCAACACCCGAATCCAAAGAAAAGTCCTCGGAAAGCCCTTCAATCAAACCCGACGTTCCCAAGCTAGTAAACGCAATGGCAGAACCTGCTGAAGAAAAGGGAGTGATCTTTGAAGTCGGCGGCAACTTCATAGGACGCTTGAGAAACGATCTCGAACGAATCGTGGGGAAGAAATAGTTAGTTATCATGAACTTGACGAAATGAGTTGCTGCAAACATGAGCCTTTCCAAAAAATATCATCTTGGCGCTACCGGCAGGATAGTCGAGGCCTTCCTGATCTCAAAAATGCCAATCATCTTTATCATCGTGTCCCTTCTGGCTGGTGCTTCTGCACTCATTCTGACTCCTCGGGAAGAGGAGCCGCAAATCGTTGTCCCTGTGGTTGATATTATCATTAATTTTCCTGGAGCGTCTCCTGCGGAGGTGGAAAACCTCCTCACCATCAACCTCGAACGAAAGCTCTGGGAAATAGACGGCATGGATTACATATATTCGTCTTCGCATCCAGGCATGGCCGTTGTAACGGCCCGATTTAATGTCGGTGAAAATTTCGAAACCAGCATACTCAAGACCCACAGCAAGATCATGTCATACATGGATAAAGTGCCTCCGGGGGTTTCCGGATGGGTTGTCCGGCCCGTGGATGTCAATGATGTCCCTATCGTAACCTTCTCACTGTTTAGTTCAGCATATTCTGACTATGAACTCCGTCGGGTTGCCGACGAGATCGTCCACCGACTCCAAGGTATTCAGGATACGGGGAAAACTTTCGTTACAGGAGGGCGTAAACGTGAGATCCGGGTGCTGCTTCAGCCGCAAAGCCTGGCAGCAAGAAAAGTATCCCCGCTAGACATAGAGCGAGCGCTCAAGGGAGCAAACGTCAACCTCAGGGCCGGGACAATCTCTAGAATGAATAGCGAGATTCTCGTTGACGCAGGGCCGTTTATAAGTTCCGTTGAAGAGGTAAAGGCCCTTGTTGTTGGAGTAGATGATGGCAAGCCCGTCTATATTCGAGACATCGCGGAAGTACAAGACGGCCCTGAAGAGGCAGATACTTATACTCACCTAATGTTCGGCCCCGGCGCCTCCCGTGATCCTGACACTCGCAATCTGAGAGCCGCTATCCCTGGAACACGCTACAATCAAGTGACCATCTCTGTTGCGAAGAGAAGGGGCACGAATGCTGTACATGTGTCGGAGGGGCTCATTGCGAAGATAGAGGAACTCAAGAAATCGGTTATCCCCTCCAATGTAAATGTGCTTATCACCCGGAATTATGGAAGAACCGCTGATGAGAAAGTCAGCGAGTTGGTCAAACATCTCGGTATAGCGGTCATTAGTATTATTGCTCTGTTGACGATTGTCCTCGGCTGGAGAGAGGCCATGATTGTTGCACTTGCCGTGCCCATGACGTTGGCAGTGACCTTGCTGGCCAATCTCCTGATCGGATATACCATTAATCGCGTTACTCTTTTTGCCCTTATACTTTCGTTGGGACTCCTTGTGGATGACCCTATTGTGGATGTGGAAAACATTCATCGCCATTTCAGATTGAAGACGCATCCCCCTTTGGACGCGACTCTCCTGGCAGTAGACGAGATTCGTCCGCCTACAATACTTGCCACATTGGCTGTTATTGCCTCTTTTTTTCCACTTTTTTTTATCACTGGTATGATGGGGCCGTATATGAGGCCAATGGCGTTTAACGTCCCTATAGCAATGATTATGTCACTCGTTATCGCATTCACTGTAACACCTTGGACAGCCTATCATGCCCTGAAAAAAGAGTATGACAAGAATTCAAAGCCCTACGATTTCAGAACAGGTGTAGTTTATCGCACTTATCAAAGAATCATTATCCCTTTCCTGGAAAGCCGCCGCAAAGCCTATATGTTTCTCGGCGGGGTGATACTAGCTTTAGTCGTATCTATGCTCCTCATAGTGGTAAAGCTGGTTCCACTCAAGATGCTGCCCTTTGACAACAAGAACGAGTTTCTCGTGTTAGTTGACATGCCCAGAGGAACCACGCTCGAAAAGACAGCAACAGTAGTCTCTGACCTGGAGCATTTCTTTTCCAAAATGGATGAAATCCGCGATGTGGAATCGTATGTCGGAACCGCTTCCCCTGTTGATTTCAATGGGCTTGTTCGGCAATACTATTTTCGGAAAGGCAGTTACTTGGCAGACATTCGAGTGACCCTCGTAGACAAATCAAAACGTGGGCAGCAAAGCCACGCCCTGATATTAAAAATAAGACCTGATATACAAAAGATTGCTGAGAAGAATGGAGCAAATATCAAGATCGTCGAGGTGCCTCCTGGGCCACCTGTCCTATCCACAATAGTTGCAGAAGTTTATGGATCTGAAGGAAGCTCTTATCAGGATATCATGGATCAAGCCAAGAGCGTCAGGAAGATGATGGAGTCCACTGTAGATGTCGTTGATCTAGATGATACGATAGAAGCTCATCAGACACGATTCCATTTCATTGTTGATCGAACCAAAGCCGGCCTACACGGAATAACGGAAGATGATATTGTTCGCTCGGCCAAAATCTTTCTCGGTGGAGACTCGCCGACCATCATGCATAGCGGCACTGAAAGAGAGCCTCTGGAGATAAATCTGCGCCTGCCCTTGCCGCTGCGTTCACGACCGGAGGACATGGGGCCTCTCCGTATAAGAGCGCGAGATGGCTCGATGGTGCCCTTCAATGAATTGGGTACTCTCACGACAACGACTTTGGAACAAACTATCTACCGAAAAAATTTGGAGCGTGTCGTTTATGTTACTGCAGAAACGGCTGGGCGTAGTCCAGGAGAGGCAATTCTGGATCTCGCCGCGGCAACAAGAAATAACCCACTGCCGCCTGAGTTTTCTGTCAAATGGTCCGGAGAAGGGGAATGGAAAATAACCCTTGAGGTCTTCAGAGATCTCGGACTAGCTTTTGCCGGCGCCCTCATTTTAATCTATGTCTTGCTGGTGCAGCAGACTGAATCGTTTTCTATTCCTTTGGTGATCATGGTTGCCATACCACTAACCATGATCGGCATACTGCCGGGTTTTGCGCTACTGAATGCTTTTTTTGCCCACACGATAGGGAAATATCCGGATTCTATTTTCTTTACCGCAACGGGAATGATAGGGATGATAGCCCTTGCTGGAATTGTGGTGAGGAATTCCATAATCTTGATTGACTTCATACATGGGAGGACTAGAGCAGGAGAGGACCTTAAACAAGCTATTGTGGATTCCGGAGCGGTCAGATTGACGCCTATCTGCTTGACTGCGGGAGCTGCCATATTTGGTTCCTGGATCATCACGCTGGACCCTGTCTTTTCCGGTCTGGCGTGGTCGTTCATTTTCGGCATTTTTGCGTCGACAGCGTTTACGCTCCTGGTGGTCCCCATGATTTACCACTTGGTTTATGCCAGGACGTCGGCATCCAAAGCGGTTGCGAATGCTGATTCCCAACGAGACTAGTGTCCCGGATTTTGGAACTCGATAACCACAAGACTTGGAAGGACTGAGACTCGAATGAAAGCAAGAGGATCCTTGTCCCGATTGATTGTTGTCGGCGGTATTTTGACTTTGCTTTCTTGGATGGGCAGCGGACTTCGTGTCACCGCTCAGGCCCAGGATAAGAGCAAAGTGTCACCAAGCCAACAGGCTCAAAAAACTGCCCGGGCCGAGATTGTGAGGACCCACGGAGAGATTACCGTATCAGGGACAGTTGTTGCAAAACAAGGGGCTGTCATTTCCGCAAGAATCTCTGGTTATATCACTGATCTTATGGTCAATGCCGGCGACTCTGTTAAGGCTGGCGATGACTTGATGCGTATTGATACGAAGGAACTGGCCCAAAAAGAGGCTGAGGCGGCAGCAGCCATGGAAAGTGCAAAGGCCGACTTTGCCAATGCAAAGAGGGATTTTGAGCGCTATGGTCCGCTCTTTGAATCGAAAGCCGTATCAAAACAGCAGTATGATGAAGTAGGGAGGAAATACGAGGTTGCCCAAGCGACGTATCAAAGAGCCCAAGCCACTCTCGATCAAACAAGGACCCAACTTTCTTATGGGGACATCAAGGCCCCTTTTGACGGCATGATTGCAGATAGGACGGTAAACGTCGGCGATCTAGCCATGCCGGGCCGACAACTCCTGACCATCTATGTGCCCGGCACACTGGAACTGGTAGCACCTGTAGCCGAACAATATTCTCGTTATGTGAAGCCTGGCACACACGTCGACGTAACGATACCGTCAATAGAGCTTAATCAGGCTACCTCCCTGCGAGAGGTTGTACCGCAGACCAATGAGCAAACCAAGACCATTACCGTAAAAGCTCCTCTTGCAGATGCCATGGGCCTGGTTCCAGGAGTTTATGGGACGCTCACCTTCGCTACAACCAGCTCTGAAGTCATCGCAATCCCCTCAAATGCCATCCGTGTGTTTGGTCAACTAGAGACCGTGAAAGTATTGCGAGATGGCCGTATAGAGTCGCGATACGTAAGAACCGGTCGAAAGCTGGATCACGAAAAGGTGGAAATTCTCTCTGGTTTGGACCCGGGCGAGGAAGTAGTAATTAATCTTGAGGCCGGTAACCTTTGAGAACCTCCTCGTGTGAATACTGTCAGAAGTTAAAAACACGCGAATCCGCGGCTGGATCAATGGGCGTTTTGCCTGTTCCATATTGTGCCCCCTCGACGAGTATGTCCTTTCGAGGCCTTCCAATATTCATTGGATCGTTCTCCAAAAAAATATTGCTTCAACCACTCATATGGATTTCGGACTGATTAGATGGGACAAAACGAACCAGAATCAATCGTCGAGAAAATCCTTTTTCTCTCCAATTCTTTTCACTGCAGCCACTGCAATCTTTACATCCTCCAGGCTATTAAAATATCCCAAACTGAACCTCACCGTTCCATCCGGAAAAGTCCCGAGCGCCTGATGGGCCAGAGGCGCGCAGTGCAATCCGACTCGCACCAGGACCTCAAATTCCTTGGATAGGATCGTGCCTGCCCGTTGCGGGTGAATGCTCTCGAACGTTGCGGGGATGGCCCGGTTTCCACACCCGCCAAAAGACTGATGCATGGTGTCCGGGAGAGCCTGGTCAAACGTCACGGATAATATGGGAACCTGTATTTGAGGTTTCAACGGGCCGTAGAGCGTTATGCCGGAGACGTCGATGAGGCCTTCTATGAAAGATTCCAGGAGATTCATCTCATGCTTTCGGATCGTTTGCACCCCTGTTTCCAAGACGAAATCCACCCCCGCCGCCAAACCTGCTATACCTACGTTATTCCTCGTGCCGCTTTCCAGGGCATCCGGGAAAAAATCCGGCTGTTGATCCTGTTCTGAGACGCTTCCCGTACCCCCTCTTTTCAGAGGTCTGATCGATACGCCCTCACGGACATAGAGTCCTCCGGTTCCCTGCGGTCCGTACAGTCCTTTGTGGCCCGTAAATGCAAGGAAATCCACGCCCATGGCCTGAACGTCTATGGGAACCGCTCCTGCTGTCTGCGCAACGTCCAGAAGAAGGGGAATACGACCCGCGGCCTCTTTCACGGCTGTGATGTCCTGGATCGTGCCGCAAACGTTTGACGCATGATTCACTGCGATCAATGCTGTGTTGTCCCGGATCATGGACTTTAGGCTACGGACGTCCAAGACCCCCATTTTGTCGCATCGAGCAACAGAAACCGTTATTATTCCGTTACGTTCCAGATCCCGTACAGGCCTCAGGACGGAATTGTGTTCCATCTGAGTAATAATTACATGATCTCCTGGATTTAGAACTCCGTAAATTACCGTGTTGAGTGACTCCGTGGCATTAAGAGTAAACACAATTCTTTCACACGTAGGGATATTGAAAAGCTGGGCCAGCTTCGTCCTGGCACCATCCACGATCCTTGAGGCCTCCTCGGATCCGTCATGTCTGGACCTGCCCGGATCGACTCCCACCTCGGTCATGAAATGCACCATGGCTTCCGTTACCCGCGGAGGCTTTGGGAAAGACGTTGCTGCATTATCCATGTAGATCCGGCGCTTCATAGTATTCCGTGATGGATGCAAAAACGCTCAATGATAGTTAGAGTCCATTTCATATTGATTGCCATGATCGTGACGATAATGGCGGGACGCCCGCCCTACTGTGATAAAACCTTATAACATTTTGCGTTCAAAGAGGTGACACGGTTAACGACAAAGCTACCCGTCAATGCTACTCCAGAATGGCTAAGTGGTATCAGTTTATGCTACGAGGGGAAAAGCGAATCAGCATCATCCCTCATGCTGATTCCTTGGTCATTTTCTCATGCGGGGATGTTGCTCCAGAAGACGACGAAACAGACCGTCGAACTCCTCGGCAGTGGAATCCCAACTTGATCCGGATTCCACCAGGAGTTCGCGGCCGGTTCTTCCGTATTGTTCTCGAAGCCTTGGGTCTCTGGTCATGGTTCTCAGACACGTTCGGAGACCCTCTATATCTCCGGGTTCATATAACAGAGCCGTAATACCTTGCTGCACCATATCCGGAATTCCGCCCACCCGGGTGGCAACAACCGGCAACCCTGAAGCCATTGCCTCTTTGACGACATTAGGCGAGCCCTCAGTATGGCTTGGAAGGCACAAAATATCTGCATCTCGCATGGCCTCTGCAACGTCTCCAGGTTTCAAGATGCCTCGCCACTGGGTCCGCTCTTTCAATCCGGATGTCTCGCAGAGTGACTTCAATGGCGAAGCATAAAAACCGTCGCCCACAACCATAAGACTCACGTGCATGAATTCCGGCTCCGAGAGCGCAACTATTAGATCCTGCAACCCTTTCTTGGGAATGAGGCTTCCCACAAAAAGAACACGGACCTTTTCTAAGTTTCTCCGAGGTTGATCCGGAGGCCGAAACAGTTCCATATCAACACCGAAACGAGGGAGACAGCATTTTGATGCCGGGGCGCCCACAGAAACCATGATGTCCATCAAGTCTTGGCTCACAGCAGTGACCACAACGGCTCGCCTGATGACCCACCTGGTAAGAATCCTCCATAATAACCGGTCCCTTGCCAAATACCCGTCGTCTCCTCGGAATGAAACGACCAGAGGGTTTCCCCGCAGTAAATTCACTGCGGCCCCTATTATGCCTGCGCCTATCCAATTCGCATACAAGATGTCGGAGGAGCGGCTTTCGAAAAGAGCCCTTGCGAGAAAAGCCATCATCATGGGGAAGAGTTGAAGCTTGGCGAGAAAACTCTCTGCCAGGTTTTCCGGAATTCCGCCAGCGCCTGCGGTGAGCCGTTCCAAAGATCGAGGAAGGAAATATCCGAATCTTATGGTTTCTATGTCGTCAAGGGTACGCCTCCCATGAAAGTCAGGAGTCGCCGGCGCCACTACCGTCACCCGGTATCCCCGTTTCTTGATGGCAACAGCCAACTTGGCTATGAAAACACCTGCCCAATCGTCTGGGTGACTGGGATAAGATGTCGTCAGAACAAGTATTCCGGGATGCTGCAACGTGAAGGTCCGCAGGGAAAAGAATGCACTATTGGCGGGCAGATACATCCGCCCCATTGCAAGATCTTTTCTCTCACAATGCTAATTTTCTGATGGTGAATCAGCATGAGTCGTCTCCGACTCGACTCCCCACCGTCGGTTCTAGGCTTCCTTTTTTTTCTTTAAGGCTGCCAGGATCTTTTCCGGCGTGACGGGAAGATCCTTTATTCTGACCCCCACCGCGTCGTATATGGCGTTAACAATTGCCGGAGCACTCGGCACGCAGGCCGGTTCACCTATACCCTTGGCGCCAAACGGTCCCGTGGGCTCGATGGGCTCTATTATGACCGGCTCGATGGGAATGTAGTCTTTTGCCGTGAGGATCTTGTAATCAAGAAGGTTGGGATTCATGACCCGTCCATGATTTACCTGGATTTCTTCGGTCAACCCGTATCCTACCCCCATGACTGTGGCACCATAGATTTGGCCTTCCACCAGCATGGGATTAATTGCACGGCCTACATCGTGGGCTGCCACGTATTTGAGTATTTTGACCTGTCCTGTTTCCGTATCCACCTCAACTTCCGCGCCGTGTGACCCAAACGTGTAGCAGCACGAGAGGTTCCCTTTGCCTTCGCGGTCGAGCATTTCATTGGGTGGGTCGTAAAAGGCCTCTGCGATAACCATCTCCCCTTTGCCGGTACCCACCAGATGAGCCTTTCTGAGAATCCGGGAAGCCGGCATTCGAAAGTACGGATTGTCCGGTTCTGACTTCAGAAAGACTGTGCCTGCCTTGATATCCAGGTTAGCTGGATTTGCAAGCACGCTCCAATTAAGTTCCGGCGCTTTGAATTCAGGGTCCTTTTGAGCCTTTCTCTTGAGATCCTGCTCAATAAGAGTGGCCATCCACTTTGCGGCTAAATCAAGGACCTTTTGCTGTACCTCCTCAGCGACCATGAGAATAGCATGTCCCGCTATGAAGGCGTGGCGGCTGGCGTGAGTTCCCACGTCCCACGGGCATACTTCCGTGTCTCCTGTGAAGATCGACACGTCCTCCGGCCTGAAACCTGTGGCTTCTGCCACCATCTGTCTAATTATGGTCTCCGAGCCCTGTCCTTGATCAGTGCCGCCCGTTATCACAGCTACTTTACCGTCGTCGTCCACTTTGACAATGATTCCTTGGGCGTCCGACAGATAGACCCTGGCACCACCCCCGACGTGCACGAATGAGGCGATGCCTACCCCACGACCATTTCGCTTGCCATGTTTTTCGGGCCAGTCAAGTTTGGTCTCGACTGCTTCAAGGCACTCCTTCATGGGACATGTTGTAATCTTGAGCCCCATTGGAGTTGTCTCGTAAGGAACGTTAGAGTTAATCTTTCGAAAATCCATCGGGTCTATCCCGGCCGCTTCAGCGAGTTGATCCATGGATTGTTCCACCACGTATGTTGCCTGAGGATTCCCATATCCTCTCATAGCTTGTGCGTAAATGTTGTTCGTATATACGCAGGTGGCCTGAAACAGGATGTTGGGAACCCGATAAAGAGATGACATGGGAATCATCATGACGGACGGCGTGGTGGCTCCCCACGACGTGTAGGCGCCGTTATCGAGGATCATGTTGACTGATCTGAAGGTTAACCGACCCTCCCTGTCGCATCCCTGTTCCGCAGTGGCGATTGCCGGCTGCCTGGGAGGACTGGCTTGAAACTCTTCTCGCCGCGAAAAGACTATTTTTACAGGACACCTTGTTTCCCATGCCAGGAGAACAAGAATGAACTCATAAATATCAGTATCCAGCTTGCTTCCGAAGCTTCCACCCACATAAGGGGTAAGTACCTGGGTGCGCCCCTTTAGTCCTATGTTCTTCAGAAACATGTCCAAACGATCCTTGCCGCCAAACGGGACGTTAGTGACGCTTCTGAAAATGAGGTTGTCATTTACGTCGAACTCGGCGATGCCGCCGCTGGTCCCCATACAAGTCTGATGCACCCACTGGGTGCTGAAGTCATCTTTCACTACGTATGCAGACTCGCCTCGTGCCTTGTCCACATCTCCCGCTTCCAGCTTCCAGGGTAAAGGCAATATGTTGTTTCGTCTGGGTTTTCCCCTGGCATCAAATTCGTGAACAAGTGGCGCATCCTTTTGCATAGCCTCGATGGGATCGAAAACAGCCGGCAAGTCCTCATACTCTACCTTTATCAGTCCCAACGCCTCTTCAGCGGTATCCTCGTCGATAGCAGCAACCGCAGCAACTTCATCTCTGAACTGCCTGACCTTGTCTTTTTTCAGGGGGGTCTGATCGCCGAGGAAGCCGACGCGGACTTGGGGAGTATTGAATCCGGTGAGGACAGCTCTTACCCCGTGCAATTTCTCAGCCAGGGAGGTATCTATATGCTTTATTCTTGCATGAGGTCGGGAGCTGTACAGTATCTTCCCGTACAACATCCTTGGTAGTTTGATGTCGTTAATGTACGCTGCTCTTCCTGTAACCTTATCCTTGTCCACCCTGGGATAGGATTTACCGACGAAAAGTTCTGCCATTTCGCACTCCTTGCCCGACGGTCCCTATTCCGCCCGGGACATCATTTCTGCAGCATATCTGATTGATTCCACAACCTGGACATACCCCGTACACCTGCACATGTTTCCTGCAATTGAATGCCTGATCTGATCATCTGTGGGATCGGGATTTTGATCCAGCAGCGCCTTGGCTGACATTATCATTCCGGGTGTGCAAAATCCGCACTGCACGCCCGCTTTTTCCAGAAACGCCTTTTGGATTGGGTGCAGATCCTTGCCTTTGCCGACCAAGCCTTCGATAGTGAGAACATGCTTTCCTTCGGCTTCAAGAATGGGGTAGATGCAGCTATTGATGGGG
>CAINUH010000387.1 GCA_903853735.1 uncultured Desulfomonile sp.
GCCCTGTAAACAAAAACCAGCAGGTTCATATCACGCTATGACTTTCTCGCGAAACAATATGAAAAAACAGCGACTCTCCGAATTTGAGCTAGCCGTCAGCGGGTATCTTGATCACCTTATCGTTGACAGAGGTCTGGCCATTTTGACATTGGCTTCCTACGCCTCAGACATGAAAGGACTCGTGAAATTTGCTGCACGCAGGAATGTGAGCACGGCAAGACAACTGGGAAGAGAAGATCTGCTGTTTTTTTTGATTTATTTGGACGCAATGGGATTAAGCCCACGGACGAGAGCTCGAAAGATCTCATGCATCAAAGGTTTTTTCCGCTTTCTCTTGGAACGTGGCTACGTGACGGAAAACCCTTCTGAGCAAATTGATTCTCCCCGGATGCCCAGAAGGATTCCAGAATATTTGAACCCGGATGAGGTTGAAAAGCTCCTGTCTTCAACTGACCCTGAAACTCTCGAAGGAAGGCGAAATAATGCAATGTTGGAACTATGCTACGCTGCTGGTCTGAGAGCATCTGAACTCGTGAGCCTCGACCTGTATCGGGTGGACCTTGAGATTGGCTGTGTGACCGTGATGGGGAAAGGTTCGAAGGAAAGAGTCGTTCCCATAGGAATACCAGCGTCCAAGGCCATCATGGAATATCTCGAAAATGTCCGGCCCCGCCTTCTGGGAACGAGACGTTGCGAGGCTCTGTTTGTTACACGCCGCCGAAAAGCCATGACACGTCAGGGTTTCTGGAAAATAGTGAAAAAAACAGCTAAACGAGCAGGCATCGTGAAGGAAATTTATCCTCACACTCTTCGGCACTCTTTCGCAACTCATCTGGTACAGAATAGCGCCGATCTAAGATCGGTACAGATCATGCTCGGACATGCAGATATTTCCACCACTGAAATTTATACGCACGTTGCCCAGCAACGTCTAAAGCAGTTACACGCCTCCTGCCACCCCAGAGGATAGGCAAGGCGCTGCAATTTCATCGGCGAGGTTCAATTCTGAGGTTTGTTTGGCGGTTCCCTGTTTGATGTCGCCGGTGACGGCGTTGAGGGACTAAGCGAAGGTTGACTTGATAACAGGCTCCGTCTGTCCGCTCTGTAAATGATAGTCCCCGGAGGGGCCGAGTATGAGGGGTGAGCTAGATCCATGCCCGAGCATTTCCAAATGTAAATGTAACAATCCAAAATACTATTGACCATTGAATTGTAAATCGTATTGATGTCTGTATCTGTTAACACCATGTTCCGGTTAAACTTCCCAGGGGCTCGAAACATTGCAAAAATATCTTCCCTCATTGTCGACGCGTAGTCATCGTTGTCAACATACTTGAACGTGGGGGTAAAGTCCGGCCGTAATCTTTCCATGAGTTCGCCCAGAGAGTTAAAATTCGGATATCCATCGTAAAACAGCCAGATTGCAACCTGGTTTTCTGAAATAAATTCCTCCAAAACCACACTGAACTTTTCAAGATATTGAAGGTCCGGGAAATCCGGCATCTTCAGAAGAATGATTGAATAGGCGATCATACCAAGTCTGCCACCAAGGTTAGATGCGGACGTATCCAACTTTATGTCCCCACCCTCGAAAGCTTCCACGCAATAGGGGATGTCCCGCATGAGGCGTTCGTAAGCTTCCCTACGGACTTCTTCGAGATCTTTGAGTTTTCTCGGTCCTAACTCGATGTCTCTCGTCATGAACGTCATGCCGCGGAAAAAGTCATAGCGATTTTGATAGATATAATAACCCATGGCCCTGGGGAGCAGCTTCACGATATCTTTGGTAACTGTCTGTAGGAATGTAACGTGGGCGCTATAAGCTTCGTAACCTGATGCCGGAAAACATGAGAACACGGCAATAAGGGCGGCCAAGACGATGGAAGGTAAACGTTGCATCATTGCGGACTCTCTTTTTCTAGAGCCACAATATCAGGCTGATCGAAATAAATCAATATAAATGTTAATATGATAGACGCATTAATTTATAATTTACTTATACTATGTTTGCCGCCACAGTATCGACGTTTCCATTCTGACAACAGATTAAGGGCTTCCAAGGGGGTCAGCGTATTTGTTTCGATTTGTTCCAGATTTTTCAGGAGATCGGCGGCAGGGTATGGGAAAAGTTCGGCTTGGTATGTTTCATTTGAAAGCCTTTTCTTGGGATTGACCGGCCTGGAAATGCTTGGACGTCCAGTGGGATCGATTTCGTTTTTTTCCAGGTTGCCGAGTATCTCTCTGGCTCTTGTGACGACTACATCAGGGATCCCCGCCAGCATGGCAACCTGAATCCCATAGGAACGACTGGAACCTCCCGGGACGATTTTTCTCAGAAAGACAATCCTATTTTTCCATTCTCGTACAGCAATGTTGAAATTGCGAACTCTTTCTTTAATCAATGCAATATCCACCAGTTCGTGGTAATGGGTTGCAAAAAGAGTTCTAGGGCCTCCCCCCGGCTTGTCGTGCAGGTATTCGGTCACCGCCCATGCGATTGACAAACCGTCAAAAGTAGAGGTTCCTCGTCCTACTTCGTCGAGCAACACGAGAGACCGCATGGTTGCATTGTGCAAAATCTCCGCAGTCTCATTCATTTCCACCATAAAAGTTGATTGACCGAAGGCAAGGTAGTCGGCAGCTCCGATTCTCGTAAATATTCGGTCGACAATCCCCACGGAAGCCTCTTTGGCAGGCACGAAACTTCCCATCTGGGCCATGAGTACTATGAGAGCCGTCTGACGCATATAGGTGGACTTTCCCGCCATGTTGGGGCCAGTAATGATAAGGATTTGTTGAGAAGATAGATTCAACTCAACGTCATTCGGCACGTATTTCTCGCGTTGTTCAAATTCCTCGACCACAGGATGTCGACCCTCAACTATTCGGATTTCATCACGGTCGTGAATATCAGGGCGGGCATAGCCACGGGTGGTTGCGACTTCGGCCATAGACAGCAAAACATCCAGGGTTGCAATGGAAGAAGCAGTATCCTGGATGCGTGAAATGACCTCTAAAAGGTTCGACCTGAGGACACCAAAAATGTGCTCCTCCAGTTCCAGTATCCTGTCCTGGGCATTTAGCACTTTAAGTTCATATTCTTTGAGATCCTCCGTTATATAACGTTCCGCATTGACCAACGTTTGCTTCCTGACATAATTGGCGGGTATCTTGGCTTGGTGGCTCTTGGTGACCTCTATGAAGTATCCGAATACCTTGTTGTAACCCACCCTGAGATTGGGGATACCGGTTTTCTCTCTTTCGGTGGCCTCTATGGCTGCGATCCACTCCTTTCCTCGACGGCTTATTTGACGCAGTTCATCGAGTTCTTTGTTGTAACCTTGTCGTATAACTCCTCCATCTCTTAGGCTTGCGGGCGGAGAATCCACCAAGACACTTGCAATGGCATGAGCAACATACGAAAGATCGTCCATATCACATATCTTGAGGGCAAGATCTGTCTCTAGATTCCGTAAGAGTGCTATCACGCTTGGGATTTTTTCTGCAGAGTCCCTGAGTTGAGCAAGATCCCTAGGCCCGGCAGTCTTAAGGGATATTTTCCCGGCTATCCTTTCAAGGTCCCCTACGTCTTCGAGAATGTCTCTGAGATCGTTTCTGAGTATCGTCTTTTCTGCCAGCCCGGCTACAGTCTCGCTTCGAAGACGAATTTCATGGGGATCGAGTAGCGGATAGGCCAGCCACTGCCTGATTAGACGGGCTCCCATTGCAGTGCCCGTTCTGTCCAGAAGACGAAGCAGAGTTCCCACTGCGGTCCCGTCTTTGAGGTTTCGGAAAATCTCAAGATTCTTTAGGGTAGAATGATCCAGAACCATGTAGTTGCCTAAGTGATAGACCCTCAGCGGTTTGATGTGCAAAGGCTTATCCAGCCTGGTTTGTCTGAGATATCCTACGATTATGCCGGAAGCCAAGGTAAGAACAGAATTGTCCGACAGTCCAAAACCTTCCAGGTGTTGGATTTCATACAGTTCCTTTAATATATCTGAGCAATTGCGAGCATCAGACATCCAATCATCGACATAATGAACATAAAACGAGGAATCGAGAATTGCACTGAGTTCCGGTCGTTCAGAAACGCCATTAGGAACGAGCACCTCTTTGGGCTCCAGTCGGCGCAATTCCTCCGATGCCAAAGACGGCTGAACCGTCTCAGTCACCTGGAAATCACCGGTAGACAAGTCAAATGCCGCAATCCCGGTCCGGGTTCCCTTTTGTGCAAGGGCAACGACAAAGTGATTTTCACCTGGTACGAGTGTTCCAGGCTCCTCGGTCAAACCAGGGGTAAGAACTCGCGTGACTTCCCGACGCACAATGCCCTTGGCCAGCTTCGGATCCTCAATCTGGTCGCATACGGCCACTCTTTGGCCTGAGGACAGCAGCTTGGAGATGTAGGCCGCCGCAGCATGGTGTGGGAATCCGCACATAGGAACTTGATCTTCTTTGTTCTTGTCCCTAGTGGTCAAGGCTATGTCGAGTATCCTGGAAGCCTTTGCAGCGTCTTCAAAAAACATCTCGTAGAAGTCTCCCATTCGAAACAGAAGTATTGCATCGGGGTGACGATCCTTATTCTCCTGATACTGGCGCATCATGGGAGTGAGATGCCCGAGATCCTTGATCTTTTCTTCCTCTGATTTCGTTATCATGGTATTATCTGCAGTTGGCAACCAATGGAGCGCCGGCTACACCCCAATTGGACGTCTTTCACGGAAAGAATTGGGTAGAATCGAGTCGCATTTCGAGCAATCACTGATATACTATGCTGGAACTTATTCGTGTCTCAGAAGCATCTGCTATCTCAGAGCCTTCTTGTCCACCTTGCCCACGGCGGTCAATGGCATGGTGTTTACAAACTCGATTATCTTTGGGACCTTATAAGGGGCCAGATTTTCCGAGGCAAAAGCCAGGATCTGTTCTCTGAGTTTCTCGTGGCTGACGGCCGCCGAATTCAAGCTGGGTTCAACCACTAGCTTGACAATTTCGTTGCCCGGGCGCTTAGGATTGGGAATGCCAATAATTGCACAAAATTCTATGGCGTGGTGCTCGTAGAGTTTTTCTTCGACTTCGCGCGAAAACACCTTGAACCCACCCACGTTCACCATGTCTTTTGCCCGGTCGACGATTGTGAGAAAGCCGTCCTCGTCCATTCGACCTACATCGCCTGTATGGAGCCACGTCTCCCCTGAATGGTCTTTCAACACCAAGGCCGTTTCTTCGGGTTGGTTCAGGTATTCTTTCATAACTTGAGGCCCTGAGGTGATGATCTCGCCTTCATGACCGACAGGAACTTCCCGGCTCCTCGTCTCAAGATCCACGACTTTTATTCTGGTATTTGGGAGGGGCACACCAACAGTACCCAACTTTCTCGTGCCTCTCCGGGGATTCATTGTGGAGAGGCTGCTCACCTCAGTCATTCCGTAGCACTCAAGCACTTTGCCCGGGCCGATGACCTGTTCCAACTCTGCAATCGATTCTGTCGGAAAAGGAGAAGCCGCGGACAAACAGAAGTTCAAACGAGAAAAGTCCAACTTTTTGAACGTGGGTTCCGAAAGGAGCATCATGTACAGGGCGGGCACATTCACCAATATGGTCGGGTGATACCTGGCCATTTCCCGAACTATGTGCCGGGTGTCTCTAGGGTTGGGGATAAGGATCTGTACTGAACCTATGAACATAGTCCCCAGGCCAAGGGCTAGTCCGGCAATATGAAAAAGTGGAAAAGCCGAGAGAATGACTTCCCGGCCCAATTCCATATCAAGCCAGCCGGTTACGATGGCCAACTCAGCTACCATGTTGCGGTGCGTGATGACGGTTCCCTTTGGTGTACCGGTGGTTCCGCCGGTGTACATGATAAGACAATGATCTTCAGGCTTGACTTTAACATCGGGATCACGGTCTGGGTAGTTCGATAGTATGTCCGTGAGTCTAAAGACGGTTTTTCCACTAACAGGCTGCACCTTACCATGGGGGACTTTCTTCAAAATGCGGCCAGCCAGCCTCTTATACCAAGGTAGAAAATCCAGAATTCCGGTAACAATGACCAAGCTCAATGCGGTAAGGTCCTGTGAGATCGGGAGAAAACGTAGCTCGAAAATGGCGTCCAGAGTTACCAGAACTTTTGCCCGGCTGTCTTTCAACTGGTGGAGCATCTCTCCAGAGGTCAATAACGGTGACACCCCCGATGCTGCACAACCAGCTTTCAACGTACCTAATTGAGCAATCAAATATTGAGGGCTGTTGGGCAGGTTAATACCAACCACGTCGCCCGGTTGCACACCGTTTTGCACCAAACATTGAGCAAAGCGGTTCGAAAGTGCCATCAGCTCCTGGTAGGTCAACGTCATGCCTAAAAAATGGGTCGCCGGCAACTGGGAAAACTTGGCAGCGATGGCCTCAAAATGGTCCACCAGACCAATGTCCGGAACCTCTATTTCCGGGCCAAATCCGACAGGATAGTGACTCAGCCAGGGCCTATCATGATATTTCATGAGGTCTCCCGAAAATTAAGGGGATCATGCACGATAATGATCCCGCGAGCGGAGTACGAAAGAAAAATAACATCTTAACAGAAGGCTCCTGATCAGGCAACGCACAATACCACTCGCCAAATCAGCATGAAATGTCCTCC
>CAINUH010000388.1 GCA_903853735.1 uncultured Desulfomonile sp.
ATCTGGGTGTATGAAAGGGAGCTAACCTCTTGACCGATGCACCAACCGAATTAAGAATCATAAGCCTTCTCAAAGATTATTAGCAGGAGATGCCTTGGGAGATGGGGAAGAGAAGAAAAGGGCCAGTAGGGTAGGCATCTGCCTGCCGATTGTACGGCTTGACGCATGCGTGCAAAAAGCGATACAGCGACGGTTGCGTAATCCGACACTGTCTCAAAAAGAGTTGTCCTGGGGGGATTGGAAATACTGAGAACACGATGATTACGGAACCACAGACAGAAACAAGCGAAACAAATGTGGTCGAACCACGGCTCATCGGACAAGTGGATCAATTAGAATCGCTTCTGGGTGTGTCAAGAAGGGCCAAGATGACCTACACAGAGTTTCTGGATCGACTCGACGAAGATACCTCGGCCGAATGGGTTCATGGAGAATTGGTAATGACCAGCCCTGCGGGTGACAGGCATCAGGATATAGTAAGGTTCTTGGTGTCGGTCTTGAGCGTTTTTAGTGAATCACATGATCTTGGGGTTATACGTCCCTCACCATTTCAGATGAAGCTGCACCACGGCCGTGAGCCCGACTTGCTCTTTGTGGGGAAGACTCATTTGGATAGGTTGAAAGATACTTTTCTGGATGGCCCTGCCGATTTGGTGGTGGAGATCATTTCACCTGAAAGCGCCGGTAGAGACCGAGGCGAAAAATTTTATGAATATGAAGATGCCGGTATACAGGAGTATTGGCTGATTGACCCATTGCGCCGACAGGCGGAGTTCTATCAGTCCATAGCAGGGCGTTATCGTCTGGTTCATGGTGGTGAGAGCGGCGTATATCACTCGATGACGATGCCCGGGTTATGGTTGAAGGTCGAGTGGTTGTGGCAAGTCCCTCTGCCAAAAGTCCTGGATGTGTTGCGTGAACTAGATCTGGTATGAAACCAGTTTAGTGTTTAGTGTTGAGTGATGAATGGAGAATGGTGTTCCCGTGGAAACGGATATCCACCTTACGCCCCGGAGGGGGTAGCCTATTTCCGGCCCAGGGCAACGCCCTGGGAAAATGGGTCCCGGATCGGGGTCCGGGATGACAACGCCCCCATGTCATTCTGAACGCAGTGAAGAATCTCTCTTGCTCTTCCCAATCTCCCATCTTCTATCTTTCATCTCCCCTGATGGGGGAGAGATCCTTCGCTGCGCTCAGGATGACAGAATAATGGTTCAGGATGACAACTTCATCCCCACTCAACACTTATCACGATTAACTCCCATGACCATTGAGCATAAGCTGCTTATTACCGTGGCGCCGGATGGATATTTGAGAAGGGTGAAATAGGGAGCGTAATATGCCAACCATCAGCATGTTCTATGGGATTTTGGTGCTGATGTACTTTCGGGACAATCGGCGTCGTCATTTGCCGCACATTCACGCCCGCTATCAATGCGAAGAGGCTGCGATTGCTATCGAGGATGGTTCCGTGTTTGATGGTGGATTGGGAGTTGGCCGTCAATGGCGAGGAGCCTTTCCGAATCGCACCCTTGCAGTGAGGTGATCTATGTTGCTTGATGTTGTTTCGGTGAAAGTGCGGCCTGATTTCCAGCTTGATCTCGAGTTCGAAAACGGCGAACAGCGTCGCTTTGATGCCCGTCCTTTGTTGACACAGAAACCTTGGGTGCGGATTGCTGCGCCGGCTGTGTTTGAATTGGCTCGTGTGGAATATGGGACCGTTGTCTGGCCGGGTGAAGTCGATATCGCCCCGGAAACGCTCTACGACGATTCATTGCCGCTGTCGTGAGGGAAATCA
>CAINUH010000389.1 GCA_903853735.1 uncultured Desulfomonile sp.
CCAACGCCGCGAATGCTGAGAAAGCCGCATCATACTCATGATCGTTGGCCAACTCGTTGTCAAAGACTACCTTTGAACCCAGCCAAGCTTTCAACTCAGCATCCATCGCGTTTTTATTGTTCCCGTAGTCGTACTTTCGCCCAGACAAATGATAGTAGAGCACCTTCGGGTGAGTCTCAGTGATCGGGATATCCGGACATATGCGCAACCTCGCCTCGATCAGCGTGGCCATCCCGTTTAATCCCATCGAACCGACGAGGCTGTTGGGGGCCATGATGCTTTGCTGCACAGGCTTATAACGAGCGCTATCCTTCAACCAGCGATCGGCAGGCCGCCAACCACTTGTGCCGGTACTCCAGCAGGTGAGGGTGTCGACACCGAGAGCTTTCAAAGATATCTTGTTCTCATCAAGCAACGAGATGACATCCTCGGTTGTTATCATAGTGCGCGTGGAAAGATTCGTCGCTTTGTCGTCCTCAATCTGCAGTTTGGCCACGCCGTGGTGGCCATCCCCTCCGGGATCGTATCCAATGACGAGTCCTGACAGCATCGCGCTCCTCCATGTCGCCCGACGCTACATTTCTTTCAAGTACGCCCGAACGACTCCCTTGATTTCATCCCGCAGTTCTCGCGGCTTCAGGACTTTAATGAAAGGCATCCACCTGAGAATCGTAGGCCTGACCTCCATGAGATGGCTGACCCGCGTTGCAAGCAAAATACTGCCATCCTTATCCGTCCGCACAATCCTCTGGTCCGGCAAGTAGGCTGCCGCCTTGAAATACGGCACCACATCGGCGCCCACCCTCAAGAGGACATCGATATTGCGCTTAAGGCCAAACCAGATGCTCTTCTTCGCTTCTAAGATCGTGTCAATGTTTTTCGGCGGCTCAAAATATTCATTGAGCAATTCGACAGCGGTAATCCGGTCGAGCCTGAAAGTCTGGTTGTATTTCCGAACCTCGACATGTGAGTAAAGATACCAGAAGCCGTCGAAGTAAACGAGTTTGAGCGGTTGGAGCCGGTAGGCCTTCCCGTTGGAATACCGGATCTCGACCTTGCGGCCCTCATCGATTGCGGCCCTAAGGTCATTAACGAATGGGCTATTCGTCTGGGGCGCACTCGGCATAATCGCATGGAATGGGGATTCGCGATTCGCGGTCAAGGCAACCTTCGAGTAGAGGTTTTTAAAAGATTTTTCAAAGTCGCCGCCCATCGACTTAGCGACCTCGCACATGAAGGCAAGAAGTGAGGCCTCCTCGCTACTCATGGGAAGTCGCTTGAGGGAGAAGCCCGGCATAAACGAATAGCTCCCCTTGGTCATTGACACAAGAGGAAATTCGGCCATGTTGATAAGCTCCAGGTCGCGCTGCGCCGTCCGCATGTTGACGTTAAACTCATCGGCCAATTCCCTGGGCGAGACTTTACCCTCGGTTTCCAGCCTATTTAATATACGGACCAGCCGGTAGAGCTTCTTGTGGTAATCGCGGTTCTTGGTGGCCATGGCGATGTCGTGCCTCCTCATGGAGCTACCCTGCGATTAGACACAACTTCGGGCCACCAGTTAAAGTCATTGTGCCGACCGCTGGAGAGCTATCGCTCCTGCCCATTGGTCGCTGTGGCAAACCCCACTTGGTTATAGACCCTTATCGCCCCGTCCTTAACTCGGCTTTCACGTCCTTGGCGAGTGAGGGCGTCAACGCTCGCGATGAGATCGGAGTCCTTAGGGGGGCGCTTTTCGTACACCGCCGACAAAAGAGCACTAACGACCGTCTCCTGAGTGCTCGCCATGGTGAACCCATTAGTCTTTTCGGCCGCATAAAGCAGGGTTTCTTGAGAAAACTGCCTCGCCCCTCTCCTCTGCAACAGACGCAACCTCTCACTGCGACCAGGCAAGGGGAAATGCCATACACGGTCAAAGCGGCTTGGCCGATGGAGCAACGCTTGATCCAACTTTTCCGGCGCGTTAGTAGTGGCTACGACAAGAATCCCCTCCCTCGGCTCCAAACCATCCAAGAGATTGAGCAGAAATGACATCGAAACCTTCGGGCTGCCGACTAATCGGTCCAAGTCCTCAAGGAGAAGCATTGCGGGAGAATCTTCAGAAGCACGTTTGAAGGCAGCCCGCAGATCCTTATCTTCGATTTCCGCCTTAAGATCGAGCGCATAGGCCCCAGCCTTCAATCTCGAATAGAGCACCTTGGCGGCAAAGGTCTTGCCGACGCCCGGAGGACCGGCAAAGATGAACCCACGTCTGTACGGCAATTTCATGGCCTTGTAATGCGCCCTGCCCTGTACGAATGATTCCGCGTTGGCGCGAATCTCTGCGGCCATGGCTCCAGGCAATATCAGGTCGTCCCATGTCCACTTTGGTCTTTGTATCCAATCCCCATTTACGACATGGATATCGCGGCGTGCTCTGAAATGGCGTCGGCGGAAGCGGACCAAGGTTCTCCATAAGTCCTCAAACGCCGCACGCTTTGTCGTGGCGATCCAAGTAGTCTCTCTGTAGTAGTTTCCCCAGTAAGTTAGACGGGTAAAGCGGTGGTAGTGTATTGGGACACCTTCCCAAAGAATCTCAATCTCACCGAACCAACCGGTTTCATCAATCCCGGGGCCACGTCGTTTCCAGGGCAGCTCGCTTAGCGCAGTGCGCCTCCTTCCTTCGTCCCAGCCGACATCGTAATACAAATTCTGGCGTACCACCGCTTCCGGCGCTTCCGCCATCAGGAACGCCGGCAAGAATGGTGTATATGTACCGGTGCTGTCGAGATCTATCCTAAAGACCACCCAGCCATCCTTGGCTCCGTGTTTTGCTCTGAATTTCCGGCCGCACTCCTCGACGTATTGGGATTCGTTCATTCTTCCTCCCGCTAAATTTCCTTGAGGCCCTGAACGATTGCACTCATCCCGGACGCGCGTTCAGCAGCCGGCGCCTCCACGCCGTCCAACCGCGCGGCCCACTCTTCCACGGTGCTCCCCCAGGGCCAGACGAGGCCGTCG
>CAINUH010000390.1 GCA_903853735.1 uncultured Desulfomonile sp.
AGTTCTTGCCATCGATCAATCTGAAATATTTTTCTGGTTTTACAGGTTCAGAAGCTACGATTCTGATAACTCCCACTGAACGCCATTTATTCACTGACGGACGATACAAGATTCAAGCCAAACAGGAGGCCCGGGGCTTTCTCATCCATGTAGTCCGCCGGAAAATAGATGCAGTGGCGCGTGTAATGGAGGTCAGGAAGGTTAACCGTCTGGGAATAGAAGGATCTCGCATCAGCTACGACTTTGTGGCAACCCTGACGCGCAGACTCCCTAATATCCGGATCCTGCCCCTGGCCAGAAGGTTCACAGAGAATTTTAGACTTCGCAAAACGCCGGAGGAATTGGCAAAAATCAGGAAAGCGGCTCAGATTGCTTCGGTATCATGCCGCAAAGTTCTGGAATCAGGCGTATCGCTAAAGAGCGAGTCTCAGGTGGCCACGGAGTTGGAGACACTTTTCAGGCTTAATGGAGCGGACGGAGTGGCTTTTGACACACTGGTGGCATCGGGGACACGCAGCGCTCTGCCACACGGAAAACCGTCCGCCAAGATTATCAGTAGGGGAGATCTCGTAATCGTGGATTATGGGTGCCGATGCGAAGGCTATAACAGCGATGAAACAGTCACTTGCATCACCGGCGGCATGCCTAGCTCCGAACAGAAAAGCGTTTATCAAGCCGTATACGAGGCGCACATGCGTGCGATTGATAAAGTGAAGGTCGGGCTCAGGGTTCGCGAGTTGGACTATCTGGCTCGTCAGTCCATAGACAAGGCAGGATTCGCCAAGTACTTTTTACACGGCCTTGGCCATGGAATAGGAATGGAGGTGCATGAACCCCCCTCTATATCGCAGCGTGGGAG
Source organism: uncultured Desulfomonile sp. (assembly GCA_903853735.1). Next base: position 860 of record CAINUH010000390.1, read on the forward strand.
AGGTGTGTTCGAAGAGGGCATGGTATTTACGATTGAACCGGGAATCTATGTGGATGGAATAGGGGGCGTCCGACTGGAAAGCTTGGTTTATCTGTCTGAAAGCGGGCCGGAAGTTCTGTCTACGATGCCCAAGGAATTGATTTCAGTCAGTTGACGGTGTTACGATACGCGGGTTCTAACTGCTGGAATCTCCAGATAATCGAATCTGCCTACTGGGCGGCTGCCACAATTTTGAAACAGAATCTGTTGGAGGAAGTTATGTATTCGACTCCTGATTTTAGGAAGGGCCTCAAAATAGAGCTGAACGGAGAACCGTTCATCATGGTTGACTTTCTTCACGTAAAACCGGGCAAAGGAGGTGCTTTCGTCAGGACCACTTTGAAGAGTCTAATTACTGGAAATGTTATAGACAGAACCTTTCGGTCGGGTGAAAAAATTGATAAACCGGACCTCGAAGAGAAGCAGATGCAATATCTCTACGAGTCAGACGGTGAATTCCACTTCATGGACAGCGAAACCTATGAACAATTATTCCTGGTTCAAGAACAATTGGGTGAAACGAGAAATTATCTTCAAGAGAATGTTAGTGTGACAGTGCTTTTTCACAATGCAAAACCGATTGGTGTGGAAGTCCCCATATTCGTGGAACTTGCAGTTACGGCTACGGAACCTGGGGTAAGGGGGGATACGGCTTCCGGTGCTACTAAACCGGCAACTCTTGAGACTGGAATGACAGTTCAGGTCCCGCTATTTGTTAACGAAGGTGATGTTGTGAAGATCGACACTCGCACCGGAAAATATCTTGAACGGGTACGTTAGGGGCAGACACTCCCATTGCCCAACAGGCTGTTCAGGAAGCTTCACTGTCAGAGGAGTTTTCTTATGGACTCACTGGGCCTTGTAGTTCGTGACGACGAGACTTTCCTGACCAAAGTGGTCAACAGCGGAATGGAACAGGGGATTTTTACCCGGGATCGCTCGGATGAAATCATCAGGATTTCGGTCGCCATGGCCAATAAGTATGTACTCCAAAAGGAAGTAGACTTTCGGTCTGAAGAGGAGTTGGGTAAGGTCCAGGAAACTATATTGAAACTGGTGGGAGTAGGCTTGGAAATTAAGAGTGGTGGAAACGTCGAACACGGTATTCGTTTGATTATGGAAATGTCCCCCGTGTTTTTGTTCCGATTGGCCTTTACAAGAATAGAAAAACTGAGAAACCGCTGGCAAAGGCTCTTGCTTGACCACCGAGTAGAAATACTGGTCAGCTCAGAGGAGTTTGAGTGTCTGAGCGATCTGACTTGCCAGAGGCTTTCGGAAATGAGCGTATTTGCCGAAACAGAGATCTATACCATCAGATCTATTACTCTCGAAGACGAATTATTCTCAACCCTTGGAATGATTGAATATTATGAATCGGAATTGGAAAGATATGAGTTCATTGTCAGGCTCAAAGACATACTTCCTTTCAAGTTGCTCAACAAATCACCAAACGTACGAGCGGAAAACCTTTCTGAAGTTGATTCAATACGGGAAGCTCTTGTGAACACTCTGGTGATTTCGGCTTATGTTGACGCCCCTGATCCGGTTTCCCTCAAAATGGAAGAGGTTCGGCATTTTTTGGCCGGCCTGGATCCGCTAGACGTAGAAGAACCGTTTCCCCAAGATTTGGAAGACGTCATGCTGGATGTCATACAGGAGGTTGGAGAAGGGCTGGATGAGCGGGAAGGCTCCTTGCTGGCAAAGGAGATTATTCATTCCGTACAAAAACTTGTGGAAACCGTAAACGGGGAGTGGGACACCGTCAACTCATCGTCCGAGAACACTTTTTTCAAGCGCTGGAGTCGTCTGGTGATACTTTCCGACGCCCCAGATTCCCTCATGCGTATACTGTCCACAGGAGGGGTGATCGATGAATTCGATTTCGAAGTCCTCTTGGGCCAACTGTCAGCACGGCCTGAGACAGATGCTCTTCAAATAATAGAAAGAATGCCATGGCTAGATCTAACACCTTCCCAGGTCATCCGAATTTTCCACCATGTCCGGCCTTACCAGCTTGCCTTGGCAGAAAAGGTGAATTTGGCCGGATTCAGCAACCCGGAACTGATCGATTTCCTCGAAGGAGTTAATCCGGAGGTTTTCAAAGCACTCATCCCCGCCTTGAAACGAGTGTTTTCAGACAAATGGTTTACTCTGGAAGAGTTGGAGTTGCTGGGGGCTCTGCCGCATACGGATACGGCACGTCTTCTAAAAATGGCCAATCCCCCCGAGGATTACGATTTGCCCAGGATTGTGGCTGAATTCAGAGAAGGCTCCCAAAAGGTTCGCCGCATCATTCTTTATTCCTGTTGGGGATCGGAATTTTTCCCGGACCTGTTTGTGGAGGCTTGGTCGGTCGATGCCGGCCTGGTTAAGAAGTTGGTAAAATCGGTTCGTTCAGGCGATATAGGCGCCTTCCTGTCGGCCGCCGCCGGCCAAAGCAAACCGACAGTGTCGAAAGAGGACGATCGAGAGCCGGAACTCGTTTTTCCGTCCGCAGAACTAAACGCCCTATTCAATCTGCTCCCCAAGAGCAAGAAGAGGGCGGCAGTACGATTTTTCTTGCCTCCGAATGAGTTCACTCAGTAATGGTGATGACAAATCATTGAAAAACAAAAAAAACTTAGGAATGTTCCTAAGACCTGGTTTTCTTACGGGTAGCGGGGAGAGGATTTGAACCAGACATAGCTGACGACTTTGACTTGGAACGATGCCAACGGTATTGTCTCGGCGGGCCTGGTGGGAGCAATGTCCTTAGTGGGCATGTTGGTTCTTGTGTTCAGGACTGCAACGACAGGTACTGGAAGGCGTATGACAAAAGAATGCAGAAGTTAAAGTAATCGGCAATCGAGTAGTGAACCCTCGTTACGGCCGCAGATTTTGCGATTCAGAACCTGTCTGAAAAATCGGTTCAATGGAATCCGGGCTGTCAATGGAACAAACCTTTATCCTATCTCCAACCTCGCGGGCAAACCCAGAACCTCTTCGACTTCAGGCAATTGCCAAATCTATCCCTGGCCATGCACCGTCGAACCCAGCGACAGCCGTAGTAGTGAGCAATCCGTTGATTTGTCACGCCAATATTCTCCCCGCTAACTTCAGCCTTGGGAGGAGAGCTTATACTAGCTACAGAAAGGGTGCTTGGACCCACTAGCAGTAGGGCACCCGCCACTAAACCCATAAAGGTTATAGTTACCTTCTTCAAGATGATTTACCTCTTGCAAGAATTAAGCGGAGTCACGACCAATTACCAGTTTTCACTCTACACGCACGGTCCGTTCACGGGTCAACTCCTGGGTGATCTTGATCTTGTAGAGGCTCTCGGAGCCGTAAGAGTCCAATACGTCATTTCAGCGTTCGGAGGATACAAGATTTCTCCGGGCCCCGAATTGGAACCCATTCGAGACAAGGCTTTAGAATTCCTCAACGAGAACAAGGCTGCGATTGAGAGGGTGGTCAATGAGTTCGGAGCCTTCTCTGCAAAGGAACTCGAATTAAGATCAACTATTGTCTATCTGGATCGGGACGTGAAGCGGTCGAAGAAGGATTTGGACAGAAACGGTTTCATTGGGTTGGTGAAGAAAGTCAAGCCTAGATTCACCGAAGATGCCATTGCAAAGGCTCTGGAGGAACTTGAAAACAAAGATTATGTGGCATCCCGAGACACTTGACGGGTTCGGACGTCTGTCTTGCGAATCACACTCTCTTAGCGGAATTCTTGGCCCTCTTCACTTTTGAGGCGGTTACCCTAAAAGGGGATGTCGTCCTCGGTTTTGTCACGGCTTCCGCACTGGCCCATGAACTGCTCGAAGCACGGGACGACAAGCGCCTGTTGCGCCTGCAGAAGCAACTCGCCGGTTACAAACTGCTCATCATTGATGAGCTGGGCTTCGTACCGTTATCCAAGACTGGCGCAGAGTTTTTGTTCGAAGTCTTCAGCCAACGCTATGAGCGGGGCTCCATCTTGGTGACCAGCAACCTGCCATTTGATGAGTGGACAGAGGTGTTCGGCTCGGAGCGCCTGACCGGGGCGCTGCTTGATCGGCTCACCCATCATGTGAATATCTTGGAGATGAATGGCGACAGCTACCGACTG
>CAINUH010000391.1 GCA_903853735.1 uncultured Desulfomonile sp.
CCACCAGGGTGAATCCTGCTGTACTTTGACCTACAACCTTAACAACACCCGACCATAAATTGAACTTTCTCAACGGACGGCTCCTGCTGGATTTATCTTTACAACTACAGGGGTAGCTCCTGACTTCTGGAGGCTGGTCAAAGAGACAGCGTAGGTTGTCTCCCTTGACGTGAGACCTTTATCAAACACAATTATCCATGGCTGCGCTGGATTTGAAGATGGATCCGTATCAAATGTGAGATTGACCATATTCTGATTGTACTGAAAATCCATTAATGGCCCCGATTCGTAAGCTTTGGCGTAATGCCCTCCTGGGATGGAGTCCATGGGTGTAATCTGTACGCAGTACTTCAGAAATGCAGCGGCTGTAAGATTCACGCTAGTTGTTGCAATAGCGGCATCGCCTGATTGTGGGCTCATGTCCATAAACACAAGGTTCAATGAACTATCACTTTTACCGGTAACTCGATACATGCCACCGTTGATGTAATAGGGAAAAGGTAGAATAGTAGGACTTGAGGGGCAAAACCCGTTTAGGGTAACATAACTGCCGTTTGATACTCCCGTGAGGTTTTGGTTCGGAGCAGGTGTAAGAGTAATGTTATTATTTGCGTCTATGCTTATCTGATTGATAGAAATAGCAACTGGAGTGTTTCCCACCACCCCCCCCATGGATACCCGCCCGCTCATTGATCTTGCCCGAGCTAAATTTACAGAGGACTTGAATTCAGAAAGGACATTCTGGAAGCGATACATCTCGACATTGGTAAAGTAATAGCGGGTTCCCAAAGTTGCTGCCAAAGCAATGACAGCAACCACAACGATAAGTTCCGTGAGGGTAAATCCTCTCATGGACGAAAACCCCTCATCGAAGTATGGATCTCTGAATACAGAATAACCGAACGGCAATATCTTTACAAGAACTCTTGTATGTCCTCAAACTAATATTTCAAAGCCTGACCCCAGTCTCTTTCGAGGCCATACCGTGATCTTTATGGGGGGACAGGGGAACCATGGTTCGACTGTCACAGACTCAAAGATCCTCGAAAAGGAAGGACCGCGGCATAAATTCCGGTTACCAGGTTGTCTCAAAGCTGGATTTTTCCAGCAAGATAGCTTACGACTTTCTTATCTGTCCGGAGAAGCATAAGAGGAGAAGCATAAGAAAGGAAAGGCCATGAGCTTGACTGACAAGCTGACGAAGCAGCGGGAAGTTTCCCGTAAATTTATTCCACCCGAAAAGTTGGAGGTCATGGACCATGCTACTGAGGATCTGGTACGGTCCGGCATTACCGACTCGTGTCTAAAAGAAGGAGATACAGCTCCCAACTTTACTCTTCCGAACGCCGTAGGCAAGCCCGTATCTTTGGAAGAAATTTTGAAGAAGGGACCAGTGGTGCTATCCTTCTATCGAGGGGGTTGGTGACCGTATTGCAATATTGAGTTGCGGTCTTTGCAGCTCGAAATAGGCCGTATTACGGAACTCGGGGCATCCCTCGTGGCAGTCTCTCCTGAAACTCCCGATAACACGTTATCCACCGTGGAAAAGAACAGTCTGATCTTTGAAGTACTCAGCGATAGGGGAAACCGGCTTGCACGTCAGTTCGGAATAGTGTTCCAGCTCCCTTTGGAGTTGAGGACAATCTACGCCGGGTTTGGCAAGGATATCTCCAAGATCAATGGAGATGAGACATTTGAGCTGCCCATTACCGCTACCTACGTCATAGGAATAGACCGAAAGATCCGTGAGGCTTTCGTAGAACCGGATTACACCAAGCGGCTCGATCCAAAGCACATTATTGATGTGTTGAAAAAAATGGTCCTAATCTGAGACCCGTGACATTGCTTCGTCGCCCTCGGTTCCTCGTAATGACAATAGCCCCCAACAATGTCATTGCGAGCGAAGCGGAGCAATCTCGTCAGAAACTCTGGCAGTGGTTATAATAGCCAAATGTTATTAGACTGGACGGCCAGCCGGTCCGAGATTCCATTTTCAAAGGGTGGAAATGAAGTGGAAACCATTTTGACCTGGGTTTAAGATGGGGGCACGAGAAAGTGGTAAGTCATGGCTAGCCTGATGTAAAATACACTCGTTTTTCGGTACTGGAGTCAACTCTATGAAAAAAAAACGATGGATACTATTATGGCCTGCAATTTTTGGTGCCGGTTTTCTTGCCGGGGTTGTTTTCTCTGCCTGGAAGCTGGACGGACGCCCTGGAACTGAAGCAGTGTCTCAGTCTGGAGATCAGGAACAGAACCAGCAGGCTCAAGTCCAAAGTCGAATTAAAGGCATCGAGCGAATGCTGGACGGACGCCCCGGAAATTTGGAAGCCTTCGTACAACTGGGGAATGATTACTTTGATATTGGGAACTTTGAAAAAGCTGTAGAAAACTATCAGAAGGCTTTGTCGATCGATCCCCGAAATCCGGATGTGATTACGGACATGGCCGTAGGATACCGGAGGCTGGGCAACCCCCAGGAAGCCGTAAACGCTTTTCGCAGAGCCCTTGAGATTGATTCGGATCATTCGATTGCCCTGTTCAACCTGGGGTTAGTACTTCGTGATGACCTGAAGGACTATTCAGGTGCAATCGCTGCCTGGGAGAGATTCCTGCAGAAAGCGGGAGATTCACCTCATGCGGTAATGGTTCGGCCCTGGGTAAAAAACCTGCGAGACACGGCAGTGCCTGAATCAGTGAACGGCGAAAAGGGTGAGAGTAAGTAAGATCAGAACTGCTGCCAAGAGTGGTGTCATTGCGAGGGTCGACGAGCAATCTCGCCGGATTTTTTGACAATGCCTGTCACAGGTGGCATTTGCAATGCAAGGCACAAGTTGTTCACACTGACAACGCCTTTTCATAAACAGACCGAAGAGTTTTTCTGCTGATACCGTGATCTGTAACTTCCCATGGGAATATCTCATCGATGGACCGTTCTCGATGTACATAAAAAGCCAACTTGTGGGACAATTTCTTCAAAACGGCCCCCCATTGGCCTCCTTGTAATGCAATTCCCAGCACAGTCGCACAGATGGTTCGATCTCCTCTGGAGAGCAGGCCCTGAAGCAAAGACTCTCTAACGGATTCGGCTCGGACGTTCACGTTTGGCATGTTTCGGAGGCCATTGAGAACCATCTTCAGTCGATGATCGATTGTCTTGAAAGAATCCATGGATGCCCACTGGAAAGGTGTCCACGGTTTAGGTACAAAGGGGTTAAGCTGAACACTTATTTTTCCTATATTCTTCCGGCTGCGAGATGCATTCAAGAAAACTTTGCGGCAATCTGTTATGAAATCAACAATTGATTGAACATCATCGTCTGTCTCGGTCGGCAATCCTATCATGAAATAGAAACGGATGTTGCGAATCCCCGCAGCAATCAGGTTTTCAATAATTTCGTGAAACCGGTCGGACGAGATTTTTTTCCCAATAACCCTTTTCATACGAGTTGAGGCTACCTCCGGCGCTAACGTCGCTGTCTTCTGGCCGGTCTTGGCAATGAGCCTGATTATCTCAGGAGTGAGGCCTTCCGGTCTGATGGAGGACAGGGAAAATCTGCCTCCACTATCGATTATGTGAGCCAATATTTTTTCGAGATCAGGGTGGCCCGCCAAGTCCGATCCGACTATACCGACAGTTTTTCCTTGCGAACACGCCGGTTCGACTGTCTCACGCAGTCTTGTCAGTGACGCGTATCTTACGGGAAAATGAATCCAGCCGGCCGCACAGAATCGGCAGCCACGTCCGCAGCCCCGGTTAACCTCTACGAGCAGCGAATCGCCGAATTCCGCTTCCCTGGAGAACAAGACCGAAACTGGAACAGGCCCTTGTTCATCAAGCCGTTTTACAGCTTGAATACGAGATGGAAAACCGGGTTTAGGGCGTATTTCACTTATTATACCGTCTTCCCGGAAGCTGAACGTGTAAGCTGATGGTACATAGACACCCGGAACGTTTTGGAATGCTTCCAGAAGGTCAATTCTGCTCACACGGGTGCGAGAAGAGACCAGCAAGACTTCGCCCAGGACAGTGAAAAATTCAGCCGATTGAGCTTCATCTCCAAGCTCGCCTATAAATACTAAATCCAAGAAAGGAGCGAGAGGTTCAGGATTCATAGACACAGAGATGCCGCCGGCAATCACTATTGGATCCTTTGCCTGCCTGTCCTTATGTAAAGGAGGAATGCCGCTGGATATAAGCGCTGCCGCAACTCTGATCAAGTCGTTCTCAAAAGGAATGCTAAAGGCAATTAAAGCAAAATCCGAAAGAGGCCGTCGTGATTCTTCCGACAACAGTCTGCTACTGGTGCTTTCTCTTTGAGAAGACACATCAGGAATGAAAAAACGTTCAGCCAAGAAACGTGAGTGGGAATTAAAAGAATGATACAGGAACTGAAATCCAAGGTTACCCATGCCCAACCGGTACGAGTTCGGGTAAACCAGGGCAACCGGTATTGCCGATCCCCAAGCCTTCTTGACCGCGCCCGTTTCACCCGGCCTGGTCATGGAGCACAGTTCTTGCTGAAGACGTTCCAGGAGAAATCCTCTGTTACAGAGACCCTCCTGGATGTCTTCAATGATTGCGGCGGATTCCTATTCGGCCTGTTTTCTAAGAAATGTGGGAATATCAAGATCTTGATCGTTTTCCATTTCGTAGTCGTCCACAAGATTCAGATGTCGGCTGTTCTTTTCTCTCTTGCTGCGGCGAATGAAAGCCGGCATGAGCATGTCTTGAGGCTCCGACGGAACTATCTTCCTTGCCGCAGGTTTCTCTGAAACAGGTTTTTCAGAATGGACAGGATGCATGGAACGACTCGTTGTAATCGATTCCTTTTCCGACTGAGTTGAGAGTTCAGCCCTCCCAAAACCGGTGGCTATGACGGTGACGTTTACGGTGTCCCCCATCTCTTCGTCTATCACGGCGCCGAAGATAATGTTTGCTTCGTCGTGGGCTTCATTCTGAACTACAGATACGGCGTCATTTATTTCCGACAGGGTCATGCCGGTGGACCCAGTGATGTTTATTAACACGCCTCTCGCACCGGCCATGGTGACTTCCTCGAGAAGAGGGCTGTTGACCGCAATACGAGTGGCTTCTTCTACACGGCCCTCTCCTGATGCCGATCCGGTTCCCATAAGAGCCACACCCTTCTCTTGC
>CAINUH010000392.1 GCA_903853735.1 uncultured Desulfomonile sp.
ACCGGAGTTTCCGCCACAGCATTAAACAAAATGGGGTTTCATTTCTGATATTGATTTGTTACGAAGAATCTAGGTGAACCCCTAGCATGGATGCTACATTTTGTAGTGAAAGGATATAAAACATCTTCGCTTGGAGCTTCGATCTGTCGGAGATGATCTTGAAGAGCTTGCCCGAGCGGGTCACCCAGAGACCTAAGTGCACGGTGGATAGTTCATCCTTGATGATCTCCAGGCTTAGCGAGATTCCCTGCTCCTTTAGTTTGAGTTGGAGGAGCTTGAGCAGGAGCAGACCCAAGATGCAGATGAACGCGTGCACCACGATCTTCTGATCTGTCCAGTGGCGTACAGGCCGGAACGGTACGGTCATGGGGTCGTTCATCTCTCCAAAGAGTTGCTCGACTTCGTTACGGTCCGTATAGGCTTGAGCCACCTGAGTAGCGTTCAGGTCGGTACGATCCGTAAAAACTAGAGTTTTTCCAAAGCGTTTCGTGTAGGTACGCACGGCCTTTTGGTCCAGACCCACCTTGAGACTGGTGCCGGCGCCTTGGGTCTTGAACAGGTAAGCGGGGAGCTTCGGGTTGACCAGTTCGCGGATCTTGGTTTCGGGGTCTTTGACCTTTGCCCAGCGAACCTGGTTGAGTTCTGCCAAGGCCTTCCCAAGATCCTTTTGAAAGCGCCGATCCTTCTTTCTCGCCGTGGCTGCATTGTAGGTGAGTACGACCCTGATGGATCGGTCGAAGGCCTTGACCTTGGTATCGAATACGGCAATCTCCCTGCCGTTTTCCAGCGTCACCGGGGTATAACGGGATAGGCGTATGGAGCAGAGGTCCGGGTAGTGGATTGGAGAAAGGCTTCCGATGAAGTGAACCCCCTCACGGCCCAGGCCCGTAATGTTGTCCGAGGAATTGTTTCCCTTGTCGAACACCACGGTGAGGCCCTCGACATGTCCGCTGGAGAGTTCCCGGACGCGTTCGATGGTGCGACTGATGGCAGTGGGGAAGATTGTTGCGTCGTGTTCGGAGCCTCCGTAGAGTTCGTGGATGAGCGGCAGGCCCAACCCCTTGACGACGGAAACCGCCAAGCCCACCTGACGGAGGTGATGATGGAACGCCTTGTTGTGGCCCTTTTCGTTAAGATCCGACGGTGTCTGCTCGGCCAGGTAGCTGAAGAAGTTGGTCGTGTCGTAGACGAGCCAATCCAGTGGAATGGAGAATTGGTCGAGGGTTTTTCCCCACAGGTCTTTTTCGATACAGGGAATCACTTCCACGGGGAGGCGATCCATGGCGTCCCAGAACCTCTGTCCCGTAGCGCGGGAAACGGGAATGGTGAACAGGCTCGGGAGCATGGTCTTTTTGAACCAGGCTGCGATTCCGTTCTTACTCCTGGGCTCACAAACCCGATTGATGGCCGCGAGAACCAGATACTGACCCACATCGAGATACGCAGAGGAGAGTGTCGCGTATGAGTTGATCATCGGAATGAGACGGAGATCGAGGGCCTGCTGATAGAGAGCCGCCGGCAGTCCAAACTCGAGATGAGATGTCTTGACCGGTGGGTCCTGTACCTCGGCGGACGAGCATTTCTCCAGTATCTGATCGGGAGTTCCCAGATAGATCTGTTGGACCTTGGCGGACTTTCCGTCGATCCTCTTGGTTACGGTGTAATAGTAGTAAGTGTGGCCTCTGATTTTCTTTTTCTGGAGGTAGCTCATGCAGAGGCATGTAACCATATATAAAACATCATGTCAAGAGAATAATCGCACAATAGTTAGAGGCATGTAAGAATATCCGTCTTCACGCGCGATTCCGGCCAGTTACCGGTATGTATCGCAAACTTCCGGAAACTCCGGTTATACAGAAGGAAACAGTCTTCGTTTCCCGTTTTATACAGACTGTATAATCATTGTTAGCCATCAGGAGAGCCTATGGAGAAGATTGATCTCAGGAAGGATTTGAAGCACCTGTATCAACCGTCAGCCAAAGAGGTTGTTGAGGTTGATGTCCCTACCATGAGTTACCTGATGGTAGACGGCGAGGGTGATCCCAATACCTCTCAGTCGTACTCCGATGCCATTGAAGCCTTATTCATGGTTTCGTATGCCGTCAA
>CAINUH010000393.1 GCA_903853735.1 uncultured Desulfomonile sp.
GCCTAGTGGCTTACATTGTTCGATATAAAAGTACCTGCTTGTACGAGGAAAAATATGAGCAGCGAACGCGAACAGGCGTCCACATTTCAGCGACAATTGAAACTCAACGATTTTCCATCCATAACTGTATAAAACAGTACAGCGCCTTTGAACTCCTAAGTCAGCCTCCTTCTCCGGAAGAAAGTCATGGTCATCAAAAAGATTAACGGCAAAAAGTCTAAAGTGTCCCTCGATTCAAAAGGGAAACAGGACAACAGCTTCCCGATAATCGGGATAGGCGCCTCAGCAGGAGGACTGGAAGCCTTTGGGGAGTTCTTTCGTTTTATGCCTCCCGAGAGCGGAATGGCTTTTGTGCTGATACCCCACCTCGATCCGGATCATGCGAGCATGCTGACCGATATCCTTCAGCGGATCACCCCGATGCCGGTTATAGAAGCGACGGACCAGATGCCCGTGGCGCCTAACCATGTATATGTGATCCCTCCAAACCGTGACATGACAATATTTCATGGGGCCCTCCAGCTCATTGTGCCGGAAGGGCCTCGCGGACACCGGATGCTGATAGATTCATTCTTTCGCTCCCTGGCCGAGGACCAGGGGGAAAAGGCGATCTGCGTGATCCTCTCAGGCAGTGGAAGCGACGGCACTCTCGGGCTACGGGCTATTCACGGCGCAGGCGGTGTCTCTTTCGTGCAGGACCCTACCACCGCGAAATATGACGGCATGCCCGGCAGCGCAGTACATAGTGGTCTGGCCACGTATGTTTTACCTGTTGAAAAGATGCCGGAACAGTTGACAACCTACGTGAAGACATTCTTCGAAAAAGGGATAAAACCGGAACCTCCTTTACCTACTGCGACAAACGCCCTTAACAAGATCTTAGCGGTCCTAAGAACCAGGACCGGCCATGACTTTTCACTATACAAACAAAACACTATCAGACGCCGCATAGAACGCCGGATGATTACGCATGGCATAAGTGACACCGCCGTCTATGCCCGTTACCTTCAGGAGCATTCTGAGGAAGTGAGCCTCCTCTTCAAGGAACTTCTCATCAACGTGACGAGCTTTTTCAGGGACTCGGAAGCCTTTGCCACGCTAAAGAACGACATCCTGCCTAAAATCTTCGACCAAAAACCGGAGAACTATGTCTTCAGGGTCTGGGTAGCAGGGTGCGCTACCGGAGAAGAAGCCTACTCGATTGCAATGACCTTCAGAGAATACATGGATGAATCAAAGCAGGAATTCAAAGTCCAGATCTATAGCACGGACATTGACGATGACGCGATCGCAGTGGCGCGTTCCGGCGCCTATCCGCCCAACATCTCCATAGATGTATCCCCTGAAAGATTACGAAGGTTTTTCGTAAAGGAGGAGACGGGCTACCGGGTGAAGAAGGAAATCCGCGAAATTATCGTATTCGCCGTGCAGAATGTGATCAAAGACCCGCCTTTTACCAAACTTGATCTTGTCAGTTGCAGGAACCTGCTCATTTATCTTGAACCTGAACTTCAGAACCGGCTCATCCCAACCTTTCATTATGCGTTAAGACCGGGCGGATTCCTGTTCCTAAGCTCTTCGGAAAGCATTGGGAACCAGCCTGACATCTTTGCGCCGGTCAGTAGAAAATGGAAGTTCTATATGGCGAAACAATCGATGGATTCTACTCGCGAGGTGATAACAGGGGGGATGTCCTGGACCCGTGACCAACCCCGTGCAGGGTTGGAAGAGCCATTGAAGAAAGACAAAGAGATTAACCTCGCTGAACTCGCCAGGAGAGCGCTGCTCCAGCATTACGCGCCTCCTTCGGTGATAACCGATGAGAAGGGAAACATTCTATTTGTCAATGGCGACACTGGTAAATTCCTCCGTCCTGCCCCGGGGGAGGCGAGTCTCAATGTTATAGAAATGGCGCGCGAAGGCTTGCAGTTGGACCTGAAGACCGCAATCCTAACCGCAGCCACTCAAAAGAAACAGGTCGTCTGCGCCGCTCTGCCGGTCAGGACCAATGGTGGTGTCCAGAGCGTGAACGTCACCGTAAGGTCACTTTCCGAAGCTGGCTCGCATCCGAGATACCTGATCGTGTCATTTGAGGAGATAGAACCCAAAACAAAGGTGAAAAGATCCAGGGCCAAACCTCTAACAAAATCAGGAGAGATCAAAAGGGTTGAGGACCTGGAGCAGGAACTATTGTACACGAAAGAGAACCTTCAGGCGTCCATAGAGGAGATTCAGGCCTCGAACGAAGAACTCAAGTCAAGTAACGAAGAACTTCAGTCTTTAAATGAAGAATTGCAATCCACAAACGAAGAACTCGAAACCTCTCAGGAGGAACTTCAGTCGGTCAATGAAGAGATGGTGACTGTCAATTCCGAATTACATGCCACGATCGAGCAGCTCACCGGGATGCAGGACGACATGAAGAATCTCCTAGATAATACGAATATCGCCACAATCTTTCTCGATGAAAACCTTGCCATAAAACGGTTCACCAGCGAAGCCACCGCAGTGTATCGCCTGGTTGATTCAGATGTGCGCCGCCCGTTGGCCGACATCAAGTCAAATATCGAGGAAGAAGACCTGGGCGCCGACGCCGAAGCGGTCCTGAAATCGCTTGTGCCCAGGGAGACGGAAGTACAAACGACCAGCCACGCGTGGTACCTCGTCCGGATATTGCCCTATCGGACGCTTGATAATTGGATCGCAGGGGTAGTGCTGAACTTCACGGATATTACCGGGATAAAACAAGCCCAGGAAGCGGCCCAATTAGCGCGTGACTATTCGCAATGTATTGTGGATACAATAGCGCAACCCCTAATCGTCATGAATGGACAGTTGGAAGTTATCTCGGCCGGCCACTCCTTTTACAGAGCGTTTCACGTCACTCCCGAAGAGACTGTTGGCCGGTATTTCTATGAAATTGGCGAACGGCAGTGGGACATTCCGTCGTTACGCACATTACTGGACGATATTTTGAAGCATGACACAACCTTTGAGAAGGTTGAGGTGGATCATGACTTTCCGACCATCGGCCGAAAGAAAATGATACTGAACGCACGAAGAATATTGAACAAGTCTGGCGAGACCCAGTTGATACTACTGGCGATTGAGGATGTTACTGGTTCGCCGGCTACCTGAGCGGACTCGGCCCACTCGAGATGACAGGTCGCCTCGTTACTCGCGACAACAAGGAATCACCCATGTCATTTCGACCGGCAGGGAGAAATCTAACCAGGCAGCGGGATATGGCCATAAGCCTGAACGTATCGCCACAAATGGCTGGGTTAGATCTCTCGTCGCAAGGCTCACTCGAGATGACAGGTTGCGGGGCTGCCCGAGATGGCAGCCAAGCGTGATGTTGTTTGGACCGAAACGTTAGTTAGGAATTAAACCAATGACGGATAAAAGAGACCTGGACGACAATGTTAATAGCGAAAGCGCTCTGAGGGACATAGCTGAGGATCAACTCGGTAAGTCTACAGTATCGCCGGA
>CAINUH010000394.1 GCA_903853735.1 uncultured Desulfomonile sp.
AGCCCTAAATGGTCTTTACACCTTTTCTTATCGATTCACTTAGGTGAATTGTTGTCCTGGCCTTAGCCCGAACTTGTGCGTGTGGTCGAATGCATTAAACCATGCAAGGGCAATTATCCGCAAGATAGGGTCGGGAATCAACTTTGTGTAGGATCCTCGGAAAATTGGCTGAATTAAGCGGTCAAAGCCACCACTGTATGTGATCGTGAGGTACGGCCTACATGTTGATCAAGGTGGGACGGCGTTTGGCCGAATGTACGCCTCTGGTGCTTACCAAAGGACGAACAGAAACAGGCAGGTCAACTACCAAAAAACACTTTGAATGCCTTATGACACATCCAAATATCATCCTTGGAACTCAACTCGAGCGGAGAATGCATCCCCAGGACAGCCGGACCACAATCGAGGATTTCCATTCCGGAATTGGCAAGATACTTTGCCACTGTTCCGCCACCGCCCTCATCGATCTTGCCCAGATCCCCTGCTTGCCAGACAATACCGTTTTCGTTGAACAGTTTTCTGACCCACGAAACATACTCGGCGTTTGCTTCCGACGCCATGTATTTGCCGCCATGCCCCGTGTACTTCGTAAGGCTGATACCATAACCGAGTTGAGCGCAATTCCGCTTCTCGTAAACGTCGGAATACGTCGGGTCCAGAGCCGCGGCGACGTCCGCGCAAAGCGCTTTACTGTTGAAACAACAGGAATGGAGATTTCTCGTTGACGGTTCTGCGCCTGAAACATGCATCAGGTCCATAAGGAACATTTCCAGGACCTTTGATTTTGCGCTTGTGTTCCCCTCGCTGCCGATCTCTTCCTTGTCGTAAAACACGGCAATGGCAGAATGTTCCGGCTCGACGGTTTCCATCAATGCGGTGAAACTCGTGTAAGCGCAGACGCGATCATCCTGACCGTACGCTGCTATGAGACTCCTATCAAAGCCGGAGTCTCGGGCCGGTTCGGCGGGCACAATCTCGATGTCGGCTCCTACAAAATCTTCTTCGCTGATTCTGTACTTCCGGTCCAAGAGTTCGAGCACGGCCAGTTTGACTCGATCCGTGGCTTCCTTGTCTTCGTACGGGATCCCGGCGACAACGAGATTGAGATTTTCACCAGGAATGAATTCCGAAGCCTTCTGGTCCATAAGCTTTTTTGAAAGATGAGGCAGGAGGTCGGGAATGGTAAGCACCGGGTCATCGGGCTCAAATCCGATTTCGATGCTCAACACTGAACCGTCGGATCGGACTACGGTCCCGCAGAGGCCGAGAGATCGCGCAACCCAGTGATATTTCTTTATGCCGCCATAATAATGGGTCTTTAACAGGGCCAAGCCGGAGTCCTCGTAAAGCGGGTTTGGCTTGAGATCAAGGCGAGGGCTGTCCACGTGCGATGTGATAATCCTGACTCCTTCTGTCATGGGTCGTTTTCCAAGTACGGCCAAGGCGAGAAACTTGCCTCTGAATACCTCGAATACACGTCTGGATCCACTAGTCTCGGTATTCAAATCACAAAACCCCTGCTTGACCACGGAATCCACTAAAAACCGTACTGTTGTCCGCTCGGTGCGAGCCTTATTCAAGAAGTCGCGATATCGTTGAGCGTAATCAAAAACCTGCTTCCTTTCGTCTTGGCCGAGGCTGTCCCAGCACCGGGTATGATCTCTGAACAGCCTTTCTCTGAGCTGACGGGTCTTCTTTGACTCTTTCTTTTCAGGCATATCTTGAACTCCATGAGCAAGGTCTGCGGATTAGGGTGCTGGAATCCGAGTTCATTGTTTCGGATCTGCAAATGTTCACAGTGGTCTTCACACCATTAATGTTTCAGCGCTTGAATTTCCACGGGGGGTCAAAAGGATTGAAAGGCTCGGTCATGGATCGGGGCTGGTCCGAGGCGGGGCCAAGGGGACCAGTAGCAGCAGCGGCCCTAACGGGCTGCGTGACGAGTTTGTTACGCGCCAGAAAATCCTTGGCAACATTGATCGGGGTGGCAAATCCTATGCCTTGGCTCTTCCAGAGCAGGATCGTGTTGACTCCAATGACCTCACCTTCAATATTGAAAAGAGGTCCACCAGAATTTCCCAGATTCATGGCTGCATCGATCTGAATCAAAGGGGGGTAGCCTGCTCCGGGAATGATCCGCCTCTGCGCGCTGACAATTCCAATCATAACGGATTGCCCTATACCGTACGGATTGCCGATTCCTATGACCCACTCCCCCAATTCGACGCCGTCAGAGTTCCCCATCTTTACCGGTTGAAGGTCGTCGGCATCGATTTTCAGTATGGCAAGATCATTCTTACTGTCCTTGAAAAGAGATCTGCCCGTGTATTTTTTACCGTTGAGCAGTTCAACTTCTATTTGAGTTCCATTCCGCAAGACGTGTTCGTTGGTGAAAATTAGGCCGTTTCGGGAAACGATGAATCCGGAGCCGTAGCCCATGGCCTTGCCGGACGAATCACCGGAAAACCCCAGGTTTCCTATGGACCAGCCTGAGCCGGATTCGAGCATTCTGATAGACACGACGGAAGCGTTGACTCTTTTGATGAGATCCCGTATGTCAGGAAAGTTTAAGTACCGGCTTGAAGATTCTTCGTGGCGGGTCTCTGGTTGACTCGCAGCCGGTTCGGGCCTAAATGGCATGGGAGACAGTCCAATGGGACTTTTCCGACTCTCAACATACACTTCGTTCTTTGGGGCCAGTTCGTAAGCATTGACGCTGCTCGAATGAGAAGGAGTTGCTGCCTTGCGGAGCATGAAATCATCGGCTCTGCTGGAACCGTCCAATGCGATCACCGACGCGGCAATATATGATAAGGTGGCCAGAACTATTAAACGGAAAGACGTCATTCAAGGACTCCTCTCAAACGCTTTCCGGACAAGCACCTGAAGCATGGCGCTATTTTCCGGGCAGTTGACTGTGGATATATTCTTATCCGGCGAACGTTGTCAACGGATTTTTAGATTTTCCTTGACACAATCGATACGTTTCAGATAACTTTTAATGTTCTGGGTTAACAACAGCCTGCCACTGACGGAGCGATCAGTCTATGTATGAAGTTGAAATCATTGCTGCCTTCTCAGCAGCACATCGATTGAGAGATTACAACGGAAAGTGCGAACATTTGCACGGCCACAACTACCGGGTACATGTCTCCGTAAGAGCTTCTCAGACTGGTAGATGCGGCATGGTTATCGACTTCGGCGATTTGAAAAAAGCCTCCAGTAGAGTCCTTGAAAGACTAGACCACTCTTTCCTCAACGAAATTGAGCCGTTCGTTGAAATCGAGCCTTCGGCAGAGAATATTGCAGCCTTCTTGTTTTCCGAAATAGCCCGTGAACTGGATCATCAGGCTATAATGCTCTACAGTGTGTCCGTGTGGGAGTCCGATACTTCGAGGGCCACTTTTTTCAGAGCAGACGAGTCGCTGTGAGCATTCAAACATGAACTTGGACTTCCATTGGGATGAACCGATTCGCCAAGGCCTGCTTCTTGACGTCATCCCATGGGGTGGAAGGTCTTCTCGCCGACCGGCAGCAGAATCGCTTGGTGAGACTGTTTTTTTCACGAGAGTGTTCAATTTTAGATACGTCGAGTTCAGTATACTTGGGTGTACGTTTTAAGGGAGAAATCGTGTGAAAGTCTTTTCTATTCCTGATATCCAGAATTTACCCGACAATCGCCAGATTCCGATCGACAAGGTAGGCGTTAAGGGGTTGCGCTATCCCATAAGTGTCAAAGATAGAAGTAAAGGCTTGCAACACACAGTAGGCCTGTTCGACCTGTTTGTCAATCTGCCGCACAACTTCAAGGGGACTCACATGAGCCGTTTCATTGAGGTGCTCAACGAGTTCCGAGGTGAAATCTCCATGGAAAAGTTCGAGGACATCCTGGAGAAGATAAAGAAAAAACTCAATGCCAAGAGTGCTCATATGAACGTTGAGTTTCCCTATTTTATAGAGAAGAATGCTCCTGTCACGGCAACTCCAGGGCTGATGTCCTACACATGTTTCATGAGGGGCGCGTTGTCTGATCGTTTTGATCTGATAGTCGGTGTTGAGGTTCCTGTGACGACAGTTTGCCCTTGTTCGAAAGAGATTTCCCAGTACGGGGCTCACAATCAGCGAGGTCTCGTCAGGGTCCAACTCAGGTTCAAGAAATTCTTCTGGATTGAGGAAATCATCGAGGTCGTAGAATCATCCGTGAGTTCTGAAATCTTCTCTCTCCTCAAGAGGCCTGATGAGAAATACGTCACTGAGAGAGCCTACGATAACCCCATGTTTGTTGAGGACGTGGTGAGATCTGCTGTTTCAAGGCTCAAAGCCAAGAATAACTTTCCGTGGTACAGGATTGAAGCTGAAAATTACGAATCCATTCATAATCACAGCGCCTATGCCATGATTGAAAAGGATTTCTCACCCGAGCCCGAATGTTTCCAGGGAGCAATCGGATTTCGACCCAACGGTTCCGCATGAGCTTTGCAGTTTAACCATTTAACCATTTGGGTCTTCGCGGGATGTAGAGGGTCCAATATCCATGACAATATTACATTAAAATGGATACCAGTAGCGTTGAGTCTGATTTCAAATACTTAAGCGAAACTGTTAGATAAACAAACTGGATTTTCTTGACAATTTTGGCGGATCAGCTTACTTTTATGTAGTTACTTTTTTCACTGGGATACTCCTCAATGATTGTCGAAGTAGTTGCGAAATATGGGATTCCCGAGAACCTTAGTGATTCAGTCTCTGGGACGGGATCTAGAAAGGAGGACCGTTGCGAGCAATAATCACGCTCCTGCTCCTGATACTGTTGCTCCTGACGGCTCCCCGGCTGTGGGCTCTGGAACCGGATTATTCGAGAAACTCCTTTGACGCGATGGTTGAGAGAGTGCGGAGCGCAGACCCCCCTCGTCCGGTCGCGGCCAAATTCACATACCCTCAAGCTGAAGCCAAGAAATCTCCAAAATCCAGGACACCCTTGGAGCGCCGGTCCCTGTCGATGCCGCCTCCGATGTCGCCGTTGACAATGCGGACTGGAGACCTGAAGCCCTTGACGGTTTCGACAAGTTCACGAAAGGCGTCGGTCGAACTTCGGCCAAAGGGCCAGGTAGATAGTAGTGCGCCCCCTAGAGACGGCCTGTCAGTGACTCCCAAGATTTTGAAAAGCGCCGTATTTTCAGCGACGCCCAATGATATGAAGAAGCTTTCACGGC
>CAINUH010000395.1 GCA_903853735.1 uncultured Desulfomonile sp.
GATCTTCCACCCCACGTTGTGCTTTGCACCCACTTGCTTCGCTATTGACCTGAATTCTTCTTGGATAGCCTTGAAATCCTTGTCCTTAGTATTTATTACGTAGTCGGCGCCAAGGGCCAGAGCCCTTTTCAATTTTTCTTCGTTGCGAGCCATTCCCACGATAGGTTTGGCTCCCATCGCTTTGGCTACCTGAGCCATGTAAACCCCAACGCCTCCCGTTACACCCGTTATGAGCACCGGATCGCCTTCTTTAAGATCCGCTCGAACAGCAGCTTGATAAGGCGTGGTGGCTGCATCTGCGATAACAGCGTAGTTTGCAAGAGGTCGACCCTGAAGATCCTCAATGACACAAAGATCCTGAGCAGGTACCGGAATATGGCTCGAAAAACCGCCATAAATACCTAAGGAATTCCCAGGCATTTTTTGAGCCAAGCACCTATTATTGCGGCCTTCGTCGCAAATACCACATGAGTTACATGGCATGACTGCAGGAACAATCACGTTTTTGCCGACCCACGACTCAGCTCCAGGACCAGCCGCCACGACAGTGCCCGATATTTCATGACCCAAGGTGAGGGGCGGTTTGGTCATCGTCGGCACCCCATCGTAAAAGTAAGACATGTCCGTGTGACATACTCCGCAACCAGCTATCTCGACCAGGACCTCGCCCTGGCCCAATGCTGGAACCGGAATTTCGGTTTTCTGCAACTCGCCGGGGGCTGTGACTTTTCCGGCTTCTTTGTCATAAGTCGGACCCTTCACCATTTGCCAAGTTTGAATTTTGTCGGGAATACTCATTAGTTCACCTCCTAATGGTGTCTGGGAGGGTATAACACTTCCCACGACTCAAAAGACGTAATGATGTTTGGAAAAGAAAATCCGAGAGAGTTATCCTTGACACCAGGATATTGTGAACAGCATCCTTCTGTCAAGCGAAATAGTGGATCAGGTCAACAGCAGTCACCAGGCAAACATATTGTTAATTTAAGAAGCGAATTTTGTAAGCGACGGCCCGTCTGACGCGACCCAGATGTTCACTATGCAGAACCCTGCATACCGCTGGCACACTCATTCGGCTCTGACCGGACAGTTCAACAGGAATTGAGGTAATCCTCAAAAATCTTCATGATTGCCTTCGTGACAGGGCCGGGCATACCATCTCCGATAGTCTTGTCATCAATCCGAGTCACAGGCAGCACGTTTCGCGTGGTAGAAGCAAGAAAAGCTTCAGGACACGACGGAATCATGTCAAGAGTGATGGGTGCTTCGAGGATTTTGAACTGTTTGCTAAGCCTCAGAATCTCCAGAATCGCTCTACGTGTCACGCTGTCAAGGATTTTGCCGTCTAGTGGAGGAGTGAGCACTTTTCCATTGGAATTGACGAAAAATATGGTAAAGGTCGAACCTTCAAGCACAGTCCGGTGATCCGAAGGGCAAACGAAGAGGACCTCGTAAGCTTCATACATTGGAATCACAGTCTGATGCGCGAGAACCGCTCCCACGTAGTTCATAAGCTTTACATCCGGGCACATTCTTTGATGCACGTACGTAGCCAGGGAGACGCCCTTTTCGTACAACTCAGAAGGCGGTCGCTCCATTTCCTGAACGGCGACATAAAGGTGGGCTCCTTTACCGGACTGTTTCATAGTGTTTCCAGAGAGGCCTCCGCTAAAAATTACATCAATTACGAGGTCGTCCGTGTCATTAATTTCGAGATTCTTTTTGACAATCTCGTTGAGAAGATTTCTGAGTCGGTCCCTTTGGAGAGGAGGAACCATTTGGAGGCTTGAAGCTGAATAGTAAAGTCTGTCCAGATGATCTTCAAGACGGAAGATCTTTTTTTTCACAGTTCGACAAGCTGTGAAAATCCTGTAGCCGCGGACCGTTCCGCCTACATCATCCAGGAAGGGAAGAACGAGTTCAGTTGTGTCAACAAACTTGTCTCTTTGATAAGATATAATCTGTCATAACCTCCTGTCCGGCACACACACACCATCTCAGTGTGTATGGCCACATAAATAATTCAAAGCATGAAAAATGTAAACACGACTCAACCGGCTCTTACACCCTTGGATGTCTTCAGATGTCTAACGGTGTCATTACGTCCCACGTGCCGCAATCCCTAACATTTTTCCACCTGAGGATATCACTGGATTCCTGGTAATTACTACAGACATTCAATTTGACAGAATTACCCCGCTACGCTCATGCCGCTTTTCCGCAGCATTTCTTGTATTTTTTCCCAGATCCACATGGGCACGGTGCATTCCGGCCAATCTTTTCAACTTGTCGTCGGACGGTAGTTCCACCGGAATCTGATCCACCGCCATGAGACAAGACCAGTTCCTGTTCATGTCTTGGGGCAATTTCTTGGATATCTTCTTCCCTGGCAATTTTAACGAGAAAAAGGGTTCTGACCGTTTCTTCCCTTATGCGAGCAGTCATGTCGAGGAACTGCTCATAGCCTTCTTTTTGATATTCTTTCAGCGGATCCCGCTGTCCGTAACCTCTCAACCCAATGCCGTCTTTAAGATGGTCCATGCTCAACAGATGGTCTTTCCATTGGTTGTCAACGGCCTGAAGCATCATGAATTTCTCCAGCTCATCCATAAGCTCGGGTCCCACTTCCTGCGCTTTGCGCTCATACGCTTGCCGGATTTCTTGTACTAAGTATTCGGTAATGCCGGCGCGTGTCTTCTCCTCGGCGGGTAGTGACTCAACATCGAAACGTAGACCGAACTGTCCCCAAAGAGCCTCGAGGAGACCTGAGATATCCCACTCCTCGTAGTGGGAACGCTCGTCGGAAAAACGATCCACAAGTTCCTCAACTATGTCTTCCATCATGTCCTGAACTGCGTCCTTCAGTTCATGACCACCCAAAATGAACCGCCGTTGAGAATAGACGACTTCGCGCTGTTTGTTCAAGACGTCATCGAATTCGAGGAGATGCTTGCGGATATCAAAGTTGTGGCCTTCAACTTTCTTTTGAGCGTTCTCAATTGCCCGTGTGGTGTACTTGTGCTCTATGGGTTCCCCATCTTCCATGCCCACCCGTTCCATTATCATTTTTACCCGATCTCCACCGAATATGCGCATGAGGTCATCTTCCAGGCTTAAGTAAAACCGACTGGAACCAGGATCACCCTGTCTACCGGAACGGCCTCTAAGTTGGTTGTCGATTCTGCGGGATTCATGGCGTTCGGTTCCCAGTATATGGAGACCTCCGCTCTTGATAACCTCTTTTTTCTCATCTTCACAACGGTCCTTCAATTGCAAAAGAATCCTGTCGAAGTCCTCTGAGCCTTCACCTTTCTTTGCTTTTGAGCGGGCCTGAAAAATTGGATTACCTCCCAAAATTATGTCGGTTCCTCGTCCTGCCATATTGGTGGATATTGTTATCCCTTTGAATCGTCCTGCCTGAGCGACTATCTCTGCTTCCAACGCATGATTCTTTGCATTGAGAACATTGTGGGCGATTCCAAGCTTCTTAAGCCTGTGAGCCAGGTATTCGGATTTTTCAATAGAGATCGTGCCCACCAGAACAGGCTGGCCTCTTTGGTATAGATCTTTGATCTCGTCCACTACGGCATCAAACTTCTCCTGCTCTGTTTTGTAGATGAAATCGGGGCGATCTTCGCGTATCATAGGTTCATTCGTGGGAATAATCACCACTTCCAGATCGTAGATTTTTTTGAACTCAGCCGCCTCTGTATCTGCCGTGCCGGTCATTCCCGCCAGCTTTTCGTACATGCGGAAGTAATTCTGAAATGTTATAGTGGCGAGCGTCTGGTTTTCGTTTTCAATTCGGACACCCTCTTTAGCCTCCAGAGCCTGATGTAAGCCATCCGAGTATCGTCTTCCCGGCATCAACCTTCCAGTGAATTCATCGACTATGACTACTTGGCCTTCGCTGACTATGTACTCCACATCTTTCTTGAACAGTGTGTGAGCCTTGAGCGCCTGGTTCACGTGATGAAGTGTTTCCATCTGAGATGGGTCGTACAGGTTGCCTACTCCTAAAGCCTTTTCCACC
>CAINUH010000396.1 GCA_903853735.1 uncultured Desulfomonile sp.
CAGACACTGTAGCGGGGCAGCTTCCGTTGGCGGTCGAGGACAAGCAATTTATTTTAGAATGCAGGTCTGTTAAGGACAGGATTGAAAAACTTCTTGAACTGATGCAGAGCGAGATCGAGATATCGGAAATCGAGAATAGAATCAGAGAACGCGTCAAGAATCAGATGGAGAAATCCCAGAAGGAGTATTACCTCAATGAACAGATGCGTGCGATTCAGAAGGAAATGGGAGAAAAGGATGATTTCAGAAACGAGATAGCTGAACTTGAGGAACAATTTTCTACCAAGAAGCTTCCACCTGAAGCCGAGGCAAAGGTTCGGAAGGAGATCAGAAAGCTCAAGCTTATGTCTCCAATGTCTGCTGAAGCTACCGTAGTGAGAAACTACATTGACTGGTTTCTTGTTCTCCCGTGGCTTGAGCTGTCCGAATCCGATCTGACAATTGATGACGCCCAAAGGATTCTCGATGAGGACCATTATGGCTTGAGGGAGGTGAAGGAAAGAATTATCGAGTATCTCGCAGTACAAAAATTGGTGACTAAAATCAAAGGGCCTATCCTTTGCCTCGTTGGTCCTCCCGGAGTTGGAAAAACATCTTTGGCCAAATCCGTTGCGAGGGCTACTGGAAGAGAATTCGTCCGCATTTCCTTAGGCGGAGTACGCGATGAAGCAGAGATTAGGGGTCATCGCCGGACATACATAGGGGCGCTTCCGGGAAAAATCATTCAGAGTATGAAAAAAGTGGAGACGATCAACCCGGTTGTGCTCTTGGACGAAGTGGACAAAATGAGCACCGACTTTAGGGGAGATCCATCTGCAGCTTTGCTGGAAGTACTTGATCCTGAACAGAACCACACGTTTAACGATCATTACGTGGACGTGGATTATGACCTCTCCCAGATTATGTTCATAACCACGGCCAATACACTTCATGGCATCCCTGCCCCTCTTCAGGACAGGATGGAAACTATTCGGCTAGCCGGTTACACCGAACCTGAAAAACTGAAGATCGCTGAACGGTTTCTCGTCCCCAAGCAGACGGAAGCGAATGGTCTCAAAAGTGTGGTGACCTTCTCCCGTAAAGCGCTGTTGAGAATAATACGCCGCTATACTCGTGAAGCCGGGGTCAGAAATCTTGAGCGCCAGATAGCCAAAGTCTGTCGCAAAGTTGCTCGCCGGATAGTCAGCGGAAAGACGAATGCGGCTGTCGAAATAGAACCCAGGCAGTTGGGCCGTTTTCTAGGAGTCCCGAAATTCCGTCACGGTATCAAGGAAGACAAAGAAGAAGTAGGAATCGCTACGGGACTGGCGTGGACAGAAACAGGGGGAGAACTGCTTATTGTAGAAACGGCTCTCATGCCCGGGACTGGGAAGCTCACAGTAACAGGAAAATTAGGTGAGGTGATGCAGGAATCCGCTCAGGCGGCTTTGAGCTACGTTCGCTCACGTTCATTAGGATTTGAATTGAAGGACGATTTTTATAGCAAAGTCGACATACACATACATGTACCAGAAGGAGCAACACCCAAGGACGGTCCATCAGCGGGCATAACTATTACTGCGTCTATTGTTTCAGCCATGACCAGGAAGCCGTTTCCAACTGATCTGGCTATGACGGGTGAAATAACTCTGAGAGGTCGCATTCTGCCCATAGGCGGGTTGAAGGAAAAGCTTCTGGCTGCCAACAGGGGGCTCATTTCGAGAGTCATTATCCCACGAGAGAATGAAAATGATCTCAAGGAGGTTCCAAGGCGAATTCGTGAGTCTTTTGAAATAATACCAGTCGATCATATGGACGAAGTGCTGGCTGTTGTTTTTCCAGAAGTAGGCCGTACCGTTTTTCCTCATCGAACCATGGATGTTGAGGCTTCGTTCCACCTGGAGCAGTAAAAACCCCGGCAATTGTTTCTTTATCGCGACCGGGTAAAAGCAAGCTCGGATCGCTCAAGATTGTTTCAACCGGCTCAACTGTTGTTAGGCCGGTTTTTGTTTTTCAATTCTTTCCGCGGGAGTTAATCCTTGACAGTTTGTCAAGATCTAGGTAAGACAGCATCATGGGGTCTGGTGTTTCAAACGCATAATTCTTTTCCTGTCTAGTAATTGGCGCATGAGGGGTCGTTTTTGAGAATACAGGGAACCTTCGTCGTTGTAAGAAATCATAATATATAATAAGCCGGCAAGGGGTGACTTATGCTACAGATGGAAGGCTCCAGAGTCCGCATGACTCCCGAAAACATACATAGCATGCTTAAGCAAGGTCTTTCCTTTAAGGAAATAGCGGCTCGTTGCGAAGTTTTTGAAGATGCCATAGATGCTTCCCTGGTAAGGTGGCTTAATCAGGGACGATGGCCTATTGAAGATGATGTGGTAGCAGCTTAGGTTTATTTGTTAACTAAATGATTCAATGATAAATTAAGATACTCCTCAACTAGCCACGTATAGACAATTGCGATTTCTTTGTTGCCGATCAGGGGGGAAAGTTATATAAACCGTCCCGCCTGGGAAGGATTCCAGCCTGGGAGGTGAAATCGCAATGACCTTGCGCAGATTTTCTGTCTGTTGCATTATTTCCGTCACCTTGGTGATGACAGGTGAGTTCTCGGTTTCAGCCCAGGAGCCCTTTCGACTCACACCTGCGGCTCGGTTTTTTCTTGGTATGGAGTGGGGTTATTTTTGGCTGTCTGGAGAAATGCTTGTACCCGCAGGCGGGCGACTAGGCTCCGGAACGAGAATAGACGTATCCTCCGATCTGGGTGTGGATCAGGGAGAATCCACATCAGTAGTCCTTCAGGCCGCAATTCTTGAACGACATCTGGTGAACGTAAATTACCTGATGTGTTCCCCCAGCGGCCAAAAGAAAACCCCTACTTCTTTCAGATTCCAAAATCAGACGTATCCGACCGACTCGCGTCTGGAAAGCCGACTCGACTTTAACTGGATAAGGTTGTCTTACGCATACAAGTTGAAGGAAATCTCATCCTCTTGGCTCGGCCCCAGCGTGGGGGTTCACCACATCCGGTTTGGAGCGACACTGAACGGACGGACGGATGACGGAGCCTCTATTTCAAACACAAGAAGGCTCGACGGCACGTATCCTGTTGTGGGATTCGAGGCTCGTCACCTCTTCCCTCATGGAATCGACTTGAATCTACAGATGGAGGGTATGCACCTCATAACCCGCGGATTTCTTGCGATGGTACGACTTGGCGCTTCGTGGGAAATTCACCCTGATGTGGTAATATCGTTGGACGCTACCAGCCGTCTCGTCAATTGGATTGAAGACAATCAGGAACTCAACAACGAATGGTCTTTCAGCCTTGCCGGGTTCTCGTCAGGAGTCTCTTTCGGTTTTTGAAGGGGTCTCAGTCAGTTGCTACATCTCCAGCCTGACCCCTTTTCAAGATGGGCAGTGCTATCGGCCCTAAGCCGCGATCTTGAACTCTCCGGCTCACATGATATGTGTATAATTTTTCCATCCTTTTCACTAGGCCCTGGTGAGAGTTAAGAACCTCGGGAAAGCAGATGGAATTGTAGGTGATGTCGAGAGATGTATATCTCCTCTTTTCCAGGTCTATGAAACGTTCCTCTTTACTGTAGTTGGGATCATAAACTTTAATCACATTCTGCTCGGGCAACCACTCATAAGCCAGCACAGCGTGAAGTACGGCTCCATGCGGACCCTTGTTCATGAGTAGCACTATTCTAGGCTCTCCGGAAACGAGCCCAATTATGAACGCGCGAAACGATTCAGACGGTTCGGAGTGGTTCCTGTTACAGTAATCAGCCTGAATCTTGATAAGATTCTGACTGTAGAACTCTTGTAGTTCCCGAGCAATCTTTTGCTGCGCCTGACCTGCGATCACTCTCCTCAGTGGAGGTGTTTCGTGGCGAGTGAGATAATACCAGCGGGAAAATGCAACCATTGCAAAACAGTAGCCCGGTGAGTTGGAAATCGAAAATGCGTCTTCATGAATGCGAAAAGCTGCTTGCACACCTGCATGGGGTACAAACAGACTCAGGATCAAGACAGGCATAATAAGGGCTGCACGTTTGACCAGACTCCGAGTAACGAAGTTTGTCATAAAAACATACCCCGGCAATGATATGGCATTTGTTAAAATTATATCAGAAATGATGCCAAATGACAAGATTTTAGATTCGCTGGAATACCTAAGAAAGCTCCCTAGGCTCACATTTTTATTGTGCTTTCAGCCGCTATTGGAGTGGTTATGGCCTAATCCTGGAAAACGTGTTTCGTCGAGAAATGGATTTTTTGGCGAGACGGTTATGGCTTGCGGATGCATCGGGATGGAAACAGCTTCCTAGAGTTTACTATCACTCACCAATCCAAGGCTGTGAGATTCTTTTCATCTCTTCAACCCCGTTATGGCGTTGGTTCGCCCACATTGTTTATTGATTTCCCTAGGGTTTTAGCGGTCTGATATAGTGCGGTCTTGATGCCGTTATGTACAGCGGCTTGAAACCGGGCGGCCGCGCCCGACTCCTGGTAGGATGCCAGTTCTTCCAGTTCCTTGTCGCTCAAGGACTGATAAGTGTTGGCCAATGCCAACATGGCTATGTCTTCGGTTCTATTTCTCGGAAATGCTACGGCTCTCACGATAGCGGTCAAATCAATCTCCGTGGTGGATTCAGACGGGTTCCCAGATGCCGCGGAGAATCCTTCCAAGAGGCCCCAAACAACGCTTCTCAACAACTCCGTATTTGATTCAATGAGACGCTGCGAACGTATAATCCTCCTCAGAATCGTAAGCCGCGCTTCGTCCAGAGAAGCTACAGCCTTTCGTCCCTCTCGGATGTTTCTGAGCAGGGAGGGAGCCAAGGCAGTCCCATGCAATCGGCCGACCTTCTGTCCGAGTCTCGAATTGTAAAATTCAAGGACCTTTTCTAACGACTCACCATCAAAATCCTGCTTTACTGAGTCATGAACCAGGGCCAAGAGGGCTTCCTGGTCAGCGGCCTTTGTCAAGACTTTCTCAGCTCTGTTCCTCGTCTTTGAGTCTGAGAATGCATCGGCAGGAAGCGATGAGAACAGAGTCTGGTCAAGCGCCTTAATTTGTGAACTCATGCCTGAAATCTTCAAGGCGCGCGAAAGCAAGACATGCTGATCCTCTCCTTGAACATGGTTTCCGACAACCAGAATCATTGAAACCAGCATCGCGGCCTTACCGTGCATCGAAAATCTAAGTCTCATTAATGTGTCTCCTGACAGGCTGTGTACGGACCGGCGTGTCGCAACACGTACTTCCTGGGATAGTATTCACAGCCTACGCGATGGATGCATGTCTCGAGGATCTCGCCTTACTGCGCCACAGGACACGTGAACCAAAAGAGAATCGTCATCCTTATATGAGAATGCTCCTGTTAACTTCATAATGCACGAAATTCAGCAGGTATTTCTCTCAGTTGTCCGTCCGGAGCCACGGCCACCAGGGTAATGGAAGCAGTTATGAGGTAATCGCGGGGTTCTCCCTTCTTGATGATGATTTGCTTCACAACTATGCGGAACCGAGTGG
>CAINUH010000397.1 GCA_903853735.1 uncultured Desulfomonile sp.
CCGGTAGACCCTATTTAGTAAGAGATTACTATGAAGAGGTCGAATCGACATTTCATGACATCGCACGGCGAGAAGGTATTGTCTCGGGAATTGCAGCGCCGATCATCATGGGCAAAGAGACATTAGGGGTGTTCTTCGTCTACAACCGTTCCATAACCTTATTTTCTGAATCAGACGTGACCTCATTGTCTCTGTTGGGCAACCTGGCAGCGGTTGAGATCAGCCGGAACCGAATGGAAAAAGAATTGGAGAGAGCAAGTGAAGAACTCGAAACCCGGGTTGAGGAACGCACAGAGGAACTCATTCTTGCTAACGAGAAGCTCAACCAGGAAATCTGGGAACGCAAAGCTGTCGAGCAAGCCCTCGCGGTTTCTGAACAGACTTTGCGTGTGATTTTCAACAACTCGAGGGACCCCATTTTTATCCACAGCGTGGATGGTAAAATCGTCGATGTCAACAACAGGATGTTAGAAACCTATCAGGTGTCAAGAGAACAGGCCTTAACGTTCTCCATAGAGCACGATTACTCTTCTGATGACAATCCGGTCGATCAGCTTCCAGGCATTTGGACCAAGGTGCAGCAGGGGGAAAATCAGTTTTTTGAATGGAAAGCCCGCCGCCCTAACGACGGGTCTGTTTTCGACGTGGAGATGTTCCTCTGCAAAGTTTACACTGGAATGGGGGATTTGATCCTGGCTAACATTCATGACGTCACTGAACGCAAACGGGACGAGGCAGAACTGAAATTCCAAAAAGCTTATGCTGAACAACTCGTCGACAATTCACCGGATGCCATAGCTGTCATTGATCTAGAAGATAAAGTCGCCAGGATAAATCCGGCGTTCACAAAATTGTTCGGTTATACCGACGAAGATGCCCTCGGACACAGCTTAAACCACCTCGTTGCCCCTCCCGACCGTGTGGATGAAGCTGAAGCCATGAGCCTTGCAGCAAGGCGTGGTAACAGAATTGACGTGGACACGGTCAGAAAACGCAAGGACGGGTCCCTGATCGACGTGTCACTCGGGGGGTCCTTGATCATCGTGGATGGTGCTCAGGTCGGCTTTTTCGGTATTTATAGGGACAATACGGATCGTACGAGGGCGTTGCTCGCTTTGCAACAGAGCGAGGAGCTTTACAGAGCGCTTGTGGAATCCATTCCCTACGGTATTTCCGAAATGGATGTCAAAGGGATTATCACCTTTGCCAATTCCACTCAGTCCAGAATCACCGGTTACAGTAGGCAAGAGCTGATAGGAATGCCTTCGTTACAGTTGTTGGCAGACGATTCCGAACGAAAGGAGTTCATCCGTTTTGGACCCTCGTTTCTGACGAACAACCCTCCTCCCGAGACATGGTTTGGTAAGATACGCACCAGGGACGAAAGGCTCTTGGATGTGCAGGTGGACTGGAATTACAAACGAGATGAAAAAGGTACCGTTATCGGATTCATAACAATTCTTACGGATGTTACTGAAAGGAAGAGAGCCGAGGAGGCTATTAAAGAGTCGGAGGAAAAGTACCGGCTCGTCGTTGAGCATGCAAGCGAAGGTATTGTGATCTTGCAAGACTGGCAGGTGAAGTATGCAAACCCCAGGCTCAAGACTATCACGGGATACTCAACAGAAGAAATCGCATCCATGCCTCTCCGGGACATAATTCACCCGGATGATTTCGATTTGGCCAATAAGTTTCGCCGGCAGATTCTGGATAGTGAGCCGGTGCTCGGCGGTCACGTGGCATTCAGGCTTTTTTGCCACGATGGAACCGTAATGTGGACGCAGGTCAGCGGTGTGCTGATCAGGTGGGAGGGCAAGCCGGGGGTCTTGTGTTTTGTGACTGATATCACGGAAGCCCGAAAGATGCAGGAAGATCTCGTCAAGATTGAAAAACTGGACTCCATAGGCGTACTGGCAGGCGGCATAGCGCATGATTTCAATAACTTGCTAACTGCAATACTAGGAAACGTCTCTCTGGCTAGATTGGGTCTGCACGCCGGAGACAGGCGATCCGAAAGATTGGGTGAAGCTGAGAAAGCATGTTACCGGGCACGGGATCTGACCCAACAGTTGCTCGCGTTTGCCAAAGGTGGTGCCCCGATAAAGCAAACCGTCTCGCTCAAGGGGGTAATCAGAGACACGATTGAGTTTGCCGTACGGGGCAGCCAATGCACCGGCGATGTATTTTCTGATCCGGACACTTGGCCTGTGGATGTCGATCCCGGTCAGTTGGGTCAAGTGTTCACTAACTTATGTATCAATGCCTGCCAGGCCATGCCTCAGGGGGGCCGGATCTCTGTGAGGATTGAAAACGTTGTGGTGACACAGGGAGACCCTATCGCTCTCGAAGAGGGAAGGTACGTAAGGGTATCAGTCCAGGACCACGGCGAAGGAATAGCGGCTGAACACCAACCAAAGATTTTTGACCCATATTTCACTACAAAACCCAAAGGCAGCGGTCTCGGACTTGCCACGTCCTATGCCATAGTCAAGAACCACAGGGGACTCATCACCTTGGAATCCAAGTTAGGAGAAGGCTCAACCTTTTACATATACTTACCCGCGTCCGAAGCTGAAATCAGGAAAGAAACCGACTTCGAGCAGCCTGCTGAGCAGGCATCCAGAGGAAAGGTTTTACTCATGGACGACGAAGAATCCATAAGAAGTCTCGTGGTGGATCTGTTGTCCATGATCGGCTATGAGGTGGAAGCGTCAAGAGATGGGGCGGAATGCGTTCAAATATATGAGAGAAGCCTGAAATCGGATAAGCCGTTCGATGTTGTAATTCTGGATTTGACAATCCCCGGGGGCATGGGCGGAGAGGCTGCTGTAAAGGCTCTCCTGAAGATCGACCCCCATGTAAAAGCAGTGGTGTCCAGCGGGTACGCAGATGCTCCAATAATGGCAGAATGCCGGGACTACGGCTTTTGCGACGTTATTCCCAAGCCATACGACGTTGCTGAGTTGTGCCGGATTCTCGAGCGAGTCATGAGCCAGCCATCATGTCTCTGACGCTTTGGGCAAGGAGATAGGCAAAACCCGAGAACACCAGCGCCCTGATAATGGTCAACTTGTCGGAGAATGTGCCGGCTTCCAACTCAGGGTAGATAAAGTAACCCATTGCAAGCATTCCCAACAGGCAAAGAATAATCTTTAAGGCGGGATTGAGGAATTTATGGCCAACCATGTCACTCTTCCTGACCGTGGTGTTCATAGATTACAGGATGCCGTTGGAATTCGCAAGTTTCGGTTGCTTATCTCGAAAATCCTGTGGAACCGACCCGGGGTGCTTTCCCTCAATTACCTCGCCAACTGGAGCTTTTTGCGGATTCACTGTTTGTTTTGCGTCCTTGCAGTGTCGCTTCCGGTGTTTCCCTCTGTATCCAATGCCGGAGGCATTCTTCACCTGTTTCCCCCGACAGTTAACGGCGAATCCGTTGCAGTAGCCCGCCCCGCAGTGCTCCACTCCAGAACCCTCCTTACCGTGTCCGAATCCACCCGGGATTACAGGATAGATCAGACCTTTTTTAACAACAACGAATTTGCGTTGGAGGGACTTTTTGTTCTTCCTATAGATCTCGGCCCTGCCCTGCTAAATGTGGATGTAAGCATCAACGGCGTATCTGCGCCGTTCAGCCTGGTTTCAGGAGCTGATTTTTTTCCGGTACTCCAAGAGTTGAGTATTGCCATGAAAGACCCGTCAATGCTGGTTCTTGCAGGAAAAAATGTACTATTGGTAAGGCCCGTTCAAATAGGTGCTCAAAGACAGAAGTCATTTCGGATACAATTCCGGAGACCCAACAATATCGACAAAGACCAATTGGAACTCATGATTCCCCTCGACGGTGAACGCTTTTCCCTCTGGCCTGTCACAGGATTTGAAATCCTGGTTCGGTTCAAGATGAACAGGCCTTTGCGAACAGTCTTATCCCCAACACACCATGTGTCAATTCTTCGAGAGGCCGAGCACCGGTGCCTCGTTTCCGTCAAGAGCGAAGAAAAGAGAATCACTGACGACTTTCGTCTCCTCACAACATTTTCAGGAAGAGATTTGGATCTCAGGCTTTTCACACACAGGCAGCCTAACCGAAAAGGCGCTTTCTTGGCGTTTGTCATACCGCCTGCGCCGGATTCCAAACAGACTCAACCTTACAAGGATGTGGTATTCGTGCTCGACCGTTCGGGCAGCATGGGCCGGCCCGATCTTGAACTTGGGGAGAGGGCGACGATAGAGGGACTTGAGCGACTCCGCCCTCAAGATCGGTTCAATGTCCTCACCATGGGGACTGCCACCGGAAGAATGAGAAGTCAACTTGTCACTGCAACAGATGAAAGCATTTCGGAAGCGGTTCGCTTTGTCAATTCACTCCCTGTGGGAGGTGGAACCGATCTTTACAACTGTCTTCTCATTGCCTTGGAGCAGCTTACTTCGCACAAGCGGCCGGGTTTCATAGTTGTTACCGGCGATGGTCGAAGCACTGTAGGCATCACCAACCCTGCGACGATAATTGATGATGTAAGGCGCAACAACAGGAACGCTGCGAGAATTTTCGCTCTGGCTTTGGGGGATCGTGCAGACACGGCAGTTTTGGACAACATCGCGGAATCGACGAAAGGATCGTGCCTGAATCTATCCCGCAAAGATGATTTCGATTCCGTCGTCAACCGTTTGTTCGAAGGCATATCGCCTCCACAAGTGTCGGAATTATCCCTGGGTTTTCAGGATATAACTCCTGAGGAGATTATCCCGGATCCAATCGTTGACGTGCTGGGACAAGAGGGTGTGATCGTTGTGGGGCGGTACGACAACAAGAATGATGCATCGTCGAAGGTGCGTTTGAGCGGCAAGATCAAAGGTCGTGAGAGAACTTTCACAAAGACGTTCGAATTCCCTCTGATAGATATGTCCAAGCCGTACATATCGGAAATCTGGGCCATGCGAAAAATTGCAAGGCTTTTCGAGAGACAGCGTATCAAAGGTCCGGAGCCCGACACCAGCGAACAGATCGCCACTCTGGCCGATCAATTTGGATTCCGAACCATGCCGTTCGTGTCGTCGGTTGCCCAGGAATGGGGATCATTATATTGGCGGTTTAAGACCTCAGTCGTGCCGTCTGACGTACAATCAGATCGCTTCCGAAGGGTCAACGGGAAGACATTTCGTTTGGAAAACGGAGTCTGGGTCGACACGGAATACCGTTCTTGGATGGAGTCCCGTATCATACCTTTCCTGAGCCCTGCATATTTTGATCTGCTGAAAGACAAGCCAAGTATCGGACCATACCTGGGGCTGGGTCCCGATGTGGGTCTGGTTTTGGACCAGGGACCTGTA
>CAINUH010000398.1 GCA_903853735.1 uncultured Desulfomonile sp.
CCTGATGAGCGATGTAAGCCTTTCGACGGTCTCAAGATTATGGTTGAAGACTGTTGGAGCGGCATCAATGATCTTCTTGAGAGTTTCCCTGTCACCCTTGAAATCCGGGGTGAGAACCTCGATTTGCGTGGCAGGCCTCAACTTGCGGATTTCGCGGATGGCGGCGACAAAGCAGGATGCGCCTCCGTCGGAAAGATCGTCGCGTGTGACGCTTGTTATCACGACATAGGCGAGGTTCATTTCCAGGACGGCTTTTGCAAGATTTCCCGCTTCGGAAGGGGAGGGGGGCGAGGGTTGCCGGTTGTGTTCCACGGCGCAGAATCGGCAGTTTCTGGTGCATCTTGAACCGAGGATCATGAATGTGGCCGTCTGCTTATGCCAGCATTCCGCAAGGTTGGGACATTTTGCACTCTGACAGACAGTGTTCAGATCGTGCGCGCCAAGGATTTGCCTGACTTTTTCACTATCACCTGCAGTCTTGATCCTTACCCTTATCCATGGCGGAAGTTTTGGTCTTGTCATTTCGCCAGTCCAGACCAGGCCGGGAAGCTGAGATTCATGCTGGAATTGAAGAGCTGGCGCATTTTTCCGGAGAATGTGTCCACTACGTAAAGTGTGGATTTGCCGTTCAGAGTTTTCGAGCATACGATATGCCTGTTGTCGGGCGCCCAGGAAGGATTCTCCCAGTCTCCTGCGGCCTGGATTATTATCCTCTGCGGATCCTTGCCTTTGAGATCGAGCACCGCAATCGTATAGTTTCTTCCCATTTTGGCGGAATACGCGATTTTATTGTCGCCCGACCATGATGGTGTAACAGACTCACTGCCAAGGGTTTGCAATTTAACAGGAGTCCCGCCACCTGTTGAAATCACATACAGGTTGGGTCTGCCTCCGGAGTCGGAGACATAGCACAGCTTTCCCCCGTCAGGCGACCAGCATGGGGAGGCTTCCACGCTTTTCCCGTTGGTCATTCTTCTCAATGCCTTGCTGTTGATCTCCTTCAGATAGAGTTCCACCTCCCTGTCCTTGCTCAGGATCAGGGCCATCAGTCTGCCGTCGGGGGAGACACAGGCGCAGGAGTTCAGGCCCGGGAACTGGCACAGGCTTCTGCTTCTCTTCGAGGAGACCTGATACTCTACGATATCCGTGTGCATTTTTCCGTACATGGTGTAAACGATCGACCTGCCTGGCATCCAATCCGGCTCGACCGAAAGCGTGTTGTTGGAGGTGGCCTTGACAATATTGGATCCGTCGAAGTCGCAGTAGTATATCTCCTTGACTGCTGCGCTGGTCTGTCCGGAAAATGCGATCTTGGAGGAACATATCTGCACCTCGAAGAATTTTTTCAGGATGTAGTCCACGGCATTGTCGGCCGCCAGTGCCGTTTTTCCCTGCGGTACCGGCATGTTGAATGTTACCTTTGTTGCTCCTGTGGAGTCCTTGACCGTGATGGTGGCTGTTCCGCCGGAGGCGGTTCCCTCGGCGGTATAGTTTGCGGAAGGTGTCGCGGCCATGTCGAACCATCCGCAGTTCTTCAGGTCCGAGGCTACCTTTGTCGAGAACTCGGCATCACCTGAAACTCCTTTGAAATAGAGGGTTGGGTTTCCCTGTCCTCCAAATCCTGTCACCTTTATCTGCGAGAATCCGGCGATGGAAAAAAGGATTAGCGCGGCGGCTGAAATAAAAATTTTCTTCATAATCATGTTTTCTC
>CAINUH010000399.1 GCA_903853735.1 uncultured Desulfomonile sp.
CAATATCCAGCTTGAACCCAGCATCACGATCAAGACGCAGGACCTTGACGCCCTCGGCGCAGACTTTGAGAAATCAGCGAAGGGTTTTATTGATTTCCTCCTTCTCAATGATAAAGGCTTTCCCTTTATCATTCTCGAAGCCAAGGCGGAAGACAAAAGTCCGCTCGTCGGTAAGGAGCAGGCCCGCAAATATGCCCGGTCTCAGAACTGCCGTTTTGTCATTCTGTCCAACGGCAACCTGCATTACTTCTGGGATCTTGAACGCGGCAACCCCTACGTCATTACAACCTTTCCGACGCCTACGTCCGTAATGGGCTATCAGAAAACCGTTCCTGATCCCAGGCGTCTTGTCGAAGAGGTGGTTGACGACGACTACATTGCCCTCACGCAGCGCCCAAGCTATGCTGCCGAGGCGGCTTGGAAGAATGAGGCCGAACGTTCAGGATTCATCGATGCTAACGGTCTGCGCTTCCTCCGACCTTATCAAAAGAAGGCCATATACGCCCTACAAAGTGCGGTCAAAGACGGTAAAGACCGTTTTCTCTTTGAGATGGCCACCGGCACAGGCAAGACGCTCAATTCTGCGGCCGTTATCAAGCTCTTTCTGCGCACCGGCAATGCTCGCCGCGTGCTCTTTCTCGTGGATCGTTTAGAGCTGGAAGACCAAGCCAAGAAAGCTTTCAGCAAGGTGCTCGCCAACGATTACCAAACTGTTATCTATAAAGAAAACCGAGATGACTGGCGCAGGGCAGAGATCGTTGTCACCACTGTTCAGTCGCTCCTTTTCAACAACAAGTACCAGCAGCTCTTCTCGCCCACCGACTTCGACCTTGTTATATCCGACGAAGCGCACCGCTCTATTGGCGGCAATGCCCGCGCCGTCTTTGATTATTTTATTGGCTATAAACTTGGTCTCACCGCTACACCGCGTGACTATCTCAAGAAATTTGAGAAGGCTAAGCCTACCACCAGAGACCCTCGCGAATTCGAGCGCCGTTTGTTGCTCGACACTTACCGCACCTTCGGCTGTGATGATGGCCAGCCCACCTACCGCTATTCCCTGCTCGATGGCGTGAAAGATGGCTTCCTCATCAATCCGACCCTCGTGGATGCGCGCAGCGAGATCACCACCAAGCTTCTGTCGGAAGAGGGGTTTATCGTTGAATTTAAAGACGATCAGGGCGAAGATCAGAAGGAGACTTTCAAACAGCGAGAATTTGAGAAACGCTTCTTCGCTGATGGCACCAACCAGATTTTCTGCAAAACATTTTTGGAGAACGCATACCGTGACCCCATCAGCAGTGAGATCGGCAAATCCATCATCTTTGCTGTGAGCCAGAACCATGCCGCCAAACTTGCGCAGATTCTGAATCTGATGGCAGACATCATGTTTCCCGGCAAATACCAGTCTGATTTTGCCGTGCAGGTCACCTCACAGATTCCTGACGCCCAGCAGTTTACCATCAACTTCACCAATAACAATCTGCTCGGTTCAGCCAATTTTCTGCCCACTTACAAAACCAGCAAAGCTCGCGTCTGTGTCACTGTCGGCATGATGACCACGGGCTACGATTGCCCAGACTTGCTCAATCTGGGCCTCTTTCGGCCGATCTTTTCGCCCACTGATTTCATTCAGATCAAAGGGCGCGGCACGCGCAAACACAACTTCCTTGAGCAGCTCTTTGATGAAGACCACAAGGAGATCGTCAAGGAACCTCGCAAAACCTCCTACAAACTGTTCGATTTCTTTGCCAACTGCGAATACTTTGAAGAGGAATTCAAGTATGACGAGGTGCTGGAGCTTCCCCGGCTCGGAGGTAAAGGTGGCCCTGGCCCAAATCCGCCACCCCCTCCAGTCGGCACCTATGAGTATCTTGGCGTAGACGTTCTCTCGACTATGGAGGTGGTGCCCATCGGTCTTAAGGGCATGAAGATTGATCGCATGTTCTACGAAAAATTCGAGGACACCGTGCGCGAGAACGTGACCATCGTCGAGGCCGTCGAGGCTGGCCAGTGGGATAGGGTGATTGATTACGTCAACCGTGAAGTTTTTGATAAACCCAATGAATTTTATACCCTTGATAAGCTGCGCAAAGCTGCCGCTGTTGATCGACGCCTGGGCTTGCGTGAAATTCTCGAAAAAATCTTCGGCCTGATTCCGCGCTTCAAATCCAAGGATGAACTTCTTGAAGAAGAATTCTCCA
>CAINUH010000400.1 GCA_903853735.1 uncultured Desulfomonile sp.
GCCATGGTCCAAAACACTCCAAAGGCTACTCTGTCCAGTTCCCACTTGGTCTTGCCAAGGAACTTATATAT
This sequence comes from uncultured Desulfomonile sp., assembly GCA_903853735.1. Next base: position 72 of record CAINUH010000400.1, read on the forward strand.
CGTTGCGAAATGCTCGGACTCGTGTAATCCAGTCGCCAGAATCACCTGAGTGATCGTGTGCGTTCCAACGGTGAGCGCCCAACCGGTGATCAATATAGCGAAATGCCTCAAGCTTGGAGCAGTCCTTGAAACTTATCTTGTCAATCCCAAAAGGCTGTGGCAAATTCCTCTTGGCCATCGGCGTTCCCCTTCCCATGTTTTTTTCCAAAAACGGGTATGGCAGGAACGCCGATTGTTTTCAAGTGATTCATCCACAATTTCAAACTATTGATCCAAAAATAGCAAAACTATAGTTTGACAGTGTGCCCCAAGATTTATTTTAAAAAAAGATTATTTTTTTGACTTGAGTCAAGGCCGGTCTGAGAAAGCCGTGTCAATTTTGTATCAGAAGGCTAGGTGAAATTATCCGACTCACAGACCTATCCCGTCCATCTGAAGGCCAAGATCTGAATGAAGGTTGAACAAACGCCAGCAGAGAGGGAGGAAAAACAATGAAATGTCCTGGACAGGACCCCCGTTTCTGGAAATTCGGCGCCATATTTGAGGCCGGGTGCCCGAACTGTGGGAATAAAGTTGAATTCTTCAAAGATGAAACCAGACGCAAATGCAGCAAATGTGGGCACCGCGTGCTCAACCCGAAAATGGATGTCGGATGTGCGGCACACTGTAAATTTGCGGAACACTGCTTCGGAGACCTTCCGCCTGAACTGATCAAGCAGAAAGAAGACCTATTTAAGGACAGGGTGGCCGTAGAGATGAAGCTTTATTTCAAGCAAGACTTCAAGCGGATAGCACATGCAGCCCGGGTGGCCCGATACGCTGAGAAGATTGTCATGCAAGAGAATGGTGATCCTGCTGTCGCCTTGACCGCCGCATATCTCCACGACATAGGCATTAAAGAAGCCGAAAGGAAATACCAGAGTACGGCTGCCAGATATCAGCATCTTGAGGGGCCTCCGGTAGCGCGGGAGATTCTAGACAAACTGGGTGCCAGAGACGACCTGATGAACGAAGTGTGTGACATTGTGGGACACCATCACAATCCCAGGAAAGAGGAAACCGCTAATTTCAAGGTAGTTTACGATGCGGATCTTATTACGAACCTTGAAGAAATGTTCAGGCAAAAGAAAATCAGTGTAGCCTCAGTTGAGAAATATATTGCCAAGAGATTCCTGACCGAAGCAGGCAGGGAACTCGCTCGAAGTGTGGTCCTTAAAGAAGCCCCAAGAATGTTGGCTGCCGGTTGATTTCATTTAGCCAACGTCATACCGATAATTCCAGAGGAGACGAAAAAGTGAAAGTAACGCGCAAGATAATAGAAATCGACGAAGACCTGTGTGACGGATGCGGAAATTGCATCGTTTCATGCGCCGAGGGGGCTCTTAAGATTGTGGACGGAAAGGCGAGACTTGTGGCCGAGTTGTACTGTGATGGGATAGGAGCCTGTCTGGGTGAATGTCCCACAGGCGCTCTCCAAATTGTAAACAGAGAAGCAGATGAGTTTGACGAAACGGCTGTCGAACATCACCTTGAGCAGTTACGAACAGTGGAGCAAACACCTGGACCGACCTTGCCTTGTGGGTGTCCGTCTGCCCAGGTTCCGTCTTTTGCAAAGCAGACTCCGTGCCAAATGGCTAACGCCGCTGTAACCCAGGCAGGTGCTGATTCTGCCCTGACCAACTGGCCCGTCCAGATTCGGCTTGTCCCTCCTACTGCCCGATTCCTCAAAAACGCGGACCTTCTTGTGGCAGCCGACTGTACTCCGTTCGCATATCCGTCATTTCACAAGGACTTTCTGGAAGGAAGAGTGTTGATGGTAGGATGCCCGAAGTTCGATGATGCCCAGGCGTACGTAGAGAAATTCGCAGACATCTTTGAGACCGCGGACATCCGCAGCGTGACTGTGGTGGTAATGGAAGTGCCGTGTTGTCAGGGCCTGCCGGTTATCGTAAGAAAAGCAATGGAAAATGCCGGCAAGAGCGTCCCGTTAGAGTATCTCATTGTGGGAACGCGAGGCGAAATCGAACGCCGACAGCTACTGGTGGCATGAGGTGGCTCAATAAATGGACCTGGAATCGTCATAACCAGTACAAAATTAGTAACATCGTGTAATCGGGTTTTTTAGCAAACTTTAAGACCTCGGCATACTCCGGCTTTGAATAGTGAGTCGTAATCCGAGTTGACTTATGCCCAAGAAGGTCTTGGCGGTCCTCATAGGATACCCCGGTTGCACGTAGTCGCCTTCCATAGGTATGCCGCAGATCATGGTACAGGACATAAGGTAGGAATTGATGTCATGCAACAGGGGAGGGGAAAAAAGAAAAATAATGTGCAGAACTCTAAGGAACATGAAATGATGTGAGCAAATCTCGACACGCGTCAATGCCCCACTTGGCTATTTGGGAAAAAGACACGTGTTCCTGCATTACTATCATTTTGATTGTGTAGAACATGGCTATGGCTTCCATGTCTTTGGTGCTTTCAGACCAGAGGTAGGTGGCCCACCCCATCTGACCCATGCCATATACGCCGGCTACCAATTGCCCAATAGCGAACGTCCCTCCAGCAAGCTGACCAACACCCACGAGTAGCCCCAAGGCAAACTGACCTACCGCTGCCAAGCCGATCGTGACTTGGCCTATGCCGAAGAGTATCCCCACTCCGAATTGGGCAATAGTGATTACCCCAAATCCAAATTGTCCCACTGCAACAAACCCTTTTGCCACACGCGTCTTTCCCCTTTCGTCGGTTCCGAAGGCCACGCTTACCAGAGGAACTCCGAATACACGGGCACGAGTACTCCACTGGAGACCCTTCTTCATCGGCTCCCTTGTCATCAAAGGAGGACTTCCCTCACAGCCTCGATTACTAGTCATGTGATATTTCTTCTCACTATGGGTTTTGGATCAATTTGTGCTCTCGGATTCAAAACGCCCACGGCGTCGCATAGCTCAGCACGACGACTCAATCTGCGTACTACCATGCTACCGAAAGAGCCTCTTATAGATAGGCATCAGTATGCTGGGTCTCCGCAGGCACAGTCCTACAAACCATCTGGCAGTAGGATTGTGCAGTATAAGGGATATGGCTTCTCTGAGTCTCCGCCCCCGTCCGAATGTACTTCCGAAGACGCTTTCGAATGCCCGTCGCCGATCATCCAGGGTGTCTTCGTCAGGCTGGTCGGGAAATTTGTTTATGGTTCTGGTGAGGGAGTTTTCCACGCTGTCAGGTTCATCCGGTCCCACCATCCGCTCCCAAAGGGGGGTGCCTGGGTGTACCCTGAGCCAACCGATTTCACACACCAGAGGCTTGACCTTCTTAACGAATTCATAAGTATTCTTACGGTCTTCGTCGGTTTCTTCTTTCCCACCAATGATGAAACTGGAAACCACGAACATGTGAGCCTTCTTTGCTCTTAGGATACCTTCCGCCATTCTGGTACCGGTGGTGGCCTTATTGAACCGTTTCAGTTGAGCATCACTCCCACTCTCCACCCCGACGTACATACCGTCGAATCCTGCTTTGTGCATTAGTTGTAAAGTAGAATCCGGAACATGCTCCAACGTGCCCTGGGTGAAATACCTCATGGTTTTGTGAAGGTTTTGATCAATAATCATCTTGGAGAGTCTTTGAACCCTGGAAAGGTCCACGGTGAAATTATTGTCGACAAACAGCACAAACTTGTTCCCCTCTCTTTTCAGATTGAGTAATTCTTCCAGAACGTTCTCGGCACTACGGGCTCGCCATCCACGAGCGAAGCGCGGCGTCAACGTGCAGAAATTGCATTGAAAAGGACATCCTCGGGACGAAATCATTGCTGCAATGGGCGGAAATTCCGGTATGCGATAGCCGGCCCATTCAAAGGCCTTTTCCTGGCGATCAACCACACTTCGATCAGGAAACGATATAGAGTCAAGGTTCTCCACTCGTTGAGGTTCTCCACTCACAATGTCCCCAGAAGCGCGAAATGATAACCCTGGTACGCCGGCCAAATCCTTCCCAAACAAAAGATGCCTACAGAACTCAGGAAAACTGTGCTCGCATTCACCGCGGAGCACCATGTCCAGCTCGGGAATCTCCCGCAACAGGAGCCGATCGAATATGGTAGCGTAAAAACCTCCCAAGATAGTAAGTACGTCGGGACGCACCTTCTTGAGCGACTTGAGGATTCCCCACGCGCCCTCGAATGTCTCACTCGTGGGAGAAATGCCAAGGATGTCAGGAGTCAGTGCAAGGATTCTTTCCACAGACTGATTCACACTTAGTCCTTCAGAATATGCGTCTAAGACCACCACGTCCACTTCGGGTATTTTTCTGACACTTCCTGCCAAATACAATAAACCCAGAGGGGCAAACGGCCCACCGAAATTAGTTTGAAGATCCGGTGACGAGACAAGTACGATTTTCATTGTATTGCAAACAATACTCCTCATTTATTTTGCCAACGCGATGTCATTGATAACGAAGAGGGGAAAATACGTCAACCAAAATCTACGGCCTGCTTTTCGTGGAAGAACCGTGGCAACCTTTGTTGGCCTAACCGTCTCTCAATGCTACCACACGGTGTAGAGTGATAGGCTTATCAACGCCCTTTAGTTGAGCTTCTTTTATGCCACCGAGTTCCAGGCTAGCCGACGTCTCCCCATAAACAGACGGTGTAAGTAAGGTTTCTCCTGCGCCAGCGAGGCTCTCAACGCGGAACGCCACGTTAATAGGGCTTCCTACTGCCCCGTATTTCTTGCGTTTTTCAGAGCCGATGTTCCCAACTACCACTTCTCCA
>CAINUH010000401.1 GCA_903853735.1 uncultured Desulfomonile sp.
ATTGCTTCGTTATCGAGGAAGCGGTATTTTGGGAACAGAATTCTTGCGGAAGAAACAGTTATTATTACCCGCTTCTATCAGGAACAAACGCCAGTCTTATGACAGAATTCGGATTAGTCTACGGAGATCATGTCCCTGTTCCAGGCACCTGACCTGACGTCACCAACATGAGAACGACTCTTACACATTTCTTTGCCCATTGCCAGCCAGGCGCTAGCTGAAAGATCCCCTGCGTCTTATAGCTATTGCTAAACATAATGTCTGATTGCCCGAAGGATTTTTCTCGCGATTGGATTGGGAATGTGATCTACATTGGGCATTGCTCGTCAACCGAAGATGCCTAATGCGGAGAACTGGAAGGGATAGGGTCTTGAAATATAGGCAACACCCACTGGTGTATTGGGTTTATGGCCAGACCCTTGAGACGTTAATGCCCTGTGGTGGCCTATTACGTTACGTCACGGCCTGGGGTCAGGACTGGTTCGGTTTCTTTAGACAGCCGAAAGACATTTCAAGTGGTAAACTGCTTGGTCATGTCACTTCCCCACCTTCTCGATCCTGAGTAATCTCCCGTTCCTATCTCTTACCTCGATGTTGTCGCCGCTCTGGGTCCGGGTCTCCAACAAAACACCGCCGGAGTCTCTAACGTCAGTCGTCGATCCGCCTTGCGACCACGTCTCGACGAGCCGACCATTTGCATCGCGTACCTGCTTGTTTTGGCCCCAGGCCGGACAGGCAAATAGCGACAGGATTACCAACATTGCGATTATGCTCATACTAATGCCCTCCTTCAGACTCGCATCACAAAAAAATGGAACCGACAGAACCACGCCCACGGATTGCTGCGTAGGCTCGATTTGCCGGTTCGATCCTCAATAAAGCTTCTTCATCAGGTATTTCGGCGATTCCTCGTAACCTTGCCGATAGTAGAAATCGTGAGCCTTTTTTCGGCGACTATGACAGTGTACTTCAATCCTATCGCAATTTCGATCGTTGGCAAGGCGCTCACAGTATGACTCCAAGTGTCTACCAATCCCTCCACCTCGGGCTCCCTCCTCAACGCAAAAATAACTTATCCGTGCGAAAGACCCCGGAAGCGCGATTTGAGGGATAAAATGGATGGAGATGAAACCAAGAACATCACCGTCTTCCATAGCGACCACCAGTTCAGCATCTGGGTGACTATTGAGTTGCACGATCTTCTCTCGGATGAAGCCCTCGGTCCCAGAATATCCCAACTGAGTAAGCAGATCAGCTATTTTATCGGCGTCTGCCATCGTTGCCCTTCTGATTTGCATATCGTGCTGTCTTTATTGGACCGAACGGTGCGGCTCAGGCTCGCGGCTTGTCCGCATCGGCAGCAGACGTTAGGCTTCAGTGGCTTCCTCGATGAAGGCGTCAAGGAATACATCACAACCAGCAGCTTCGGTTTACCGCGGACGACCGACAAGCGGTCCGACCGCTGTCCATCTTGTGCGGAATTACGGATGTACCAGGTTCCTGGATGAAACCATTCTCCTTAGCGATACAAACCGGCTGAACCCCCGCGGCGTAGAAAAAAACCTTAATCAGTGAATTCGTGCCAGGTACGCCAAACAGCTACACAAAGGCGCATGGGCCAACTCGTGCTTCAGGCGGAATCCTCTGCGTGCCCCGCAGTCCACTACGCAGTGAAGCCCATCTGCCTGAACAGGAGGGCGGCCATTTTCAAACAGTTGAGCCCGATTTGCGGATAGACGCGCATAATCTCGTGGAACTGGCTCTGAGCCAGGACGAGCACCTCGGCGTCCCCAGTCACCACCGAGGTATTTACCGGCGGGACATGGGCAAACATCGGCACAAAGTTCAAATATCCGTTTGCTTCGGCTGTCCTCAGTTCTTTTTGCTCGGAGGTCTGGTAATCCTGGTACGTTGTTATCTGTCCTGAAATTACCAGATAGATCGATGGGTTCTCTTCCCCTGCTCGAATGATGATGTCTCCGGAGTGCAGTCTGTCAGGTTTCGCGATCGAGGCCACGGCGTGGAGTTCTCTCGTCCCCAACCCTTCAAAAAGAGGAAAAGTCTTGAGCTTATTGATGACGTCGATGATTTCGGGCATGTGCGCCTCCCTTCCCAAAGCTCTGGCTGAAGCATATTCCGCAACTTGGCGTACTAACGGGTCATCGTCTTCCAATCGTGATTCAATCACAGGAATCAAGGCTTGATTCGGCATAAGGTCCGCCATCACATACACCACCAGCAGGCGGGTCACCCGGTCTGCTGATTGGGCCAGCAGTGCAAGCAGACGCTCCAGTTCGTCCTTCGACACAAGGTTGAACAGCTTTCGCCCTTTTTCGATTTTCTCGTTGAGGGGCAAGTCATCGATGAGCGGCACCAAGTACGGAAGATTCTGCCCTCTGATCGACGTCTCCACCAGTTCGATCGCCACCGACGCGTTTTCAGATTTGAGGGACTGATACATGAGACGCATGTCCGCGTGGTACACCCACAAAGCATAGAACAAGAGACTGAGAATCTCGTCGTTACGGGCCACGAGGTGTTGTTTCAGCATCTTAACGCTTTCGTGCCGCTCAAATTCTTGCAGCCGACGAATGCAGATGAGATTCTCGTACGCCTCCTCGACCGATCTTCCGAAAAGATGGGTCAACTCAAAATAGCTAATCCTCGGCGACAGTCGTATCACTTCGAGGATTGCCTGCTTTCCCCGCAAGCCGGCATCCAGGATAGAAGCCTCCAGGATCGTCAGGATCTCGGCAGGAAACGCGATAAGGGCTTCCATTGCGGCGTTCCGCACCTGATTGTCCAGGTCTTCCAGGCACCGGGTCAGCTTTCTTGCCGCTCGCATGTCCGGATTCACGGCCAGGGCGAGAGCGGCCTCAGCGCGGATCGCGGGACTTGGGTCGTCCAGCATCGTTATCGCCATCTCGGGTGCCATGGGGGCAAGTCGTGCCTCTTCCTCGACCTTTTCTTGGGGGAGCATGTCAACCACGGCAGACTCAAGACCGATCGGAGCACCGCCCGCGTCGAAGGTTTGAACAGCCTCGATTTGGTCGTAATCGATCTTGTCGACGACGATGACTTGCTTGAGAATGCGCTTGTACTCCTTGCGAAAGACGAGGGTCTCAAAGGTCCAGTAAACCGCGAGAATCGCCGCTATGTATGCAAAATCATGCGGCTCCATTACGGGTTTCAGAAAGATCATGAGGAGGGCCCCGGCCAACATACCGACCTTCAGGACGGTGCCGCGGATAAAGGATCGACTCCATGACACCAGCGCCTTCGGGATCACATTGAAAAGGATCTTGTTTACCGGACCCGCGATTGCCCTCTGGATGAGGATCAAGGTAAACTGGCCGTACGCGGCGACGTAGATGTTGAAAAAGGTTGTGAGCGCTCCGAAAACGATGGCGAAATTGATCGGCTGCACAAGTGATGCGTTGGGTAATCCCATTGCCGAGTACAGCCGTCCCGCAAACAGCAGAATAATGAAGGTTATGAACGTAGTTGCCCCGCGAAACATGCTGAGAAAAGTGATGAGGGACTGTTCCGACGCAAAGCTGCTGTTGGCAATCACACTGAACTGGTAAGAAAAAATCGGCAGCAAGACGTTTGGTATGAGACCGCAAATGATCAGAAAGCGAATTATCGGGAACTCCTTCATGATACCGGGAATTTCCCTTAGTCGCTTTGTTTCTGGTGCTTTCTTTGTCGCAGCCGCCTTGGGCCTGGTCTCTCCCACTATCTTCCGGGCCGTAGTGATCATGAACACTGCGGTGAGTATGAAGACCAGTGCGAACACGAGTAGCGCAGCGTCTTCCCCGATGCCATAGGTGATCGGGCGGGTCAAAAAGCTTCCAACCGTACTACCCAAGACCTGCGCTGCGGTCACCAAGGGGAAGATCCGCTTGCCTTGCCGCGCGTCAAACAGATCTCCGGCTATGTTCCACAGGTACACGAGTTGGATGGAGTCCAGCAGACCCATGAGCTGATAAAGCGCGGGGTAGACAATGGACAACTTCGATTTGACCATGAACCAGCAGACAATCGCGGCCGCAGCATAACCCCCAAAGACGAGGATCATGAGATACGTGTCCGAGAAACGTTTCGCTACCCTATCAGCATAAGCGAGAACCACCATCGTGAGTACTGCGCTGATGACCAACATCCACGGGATATAATCGGGCCCGTAACGCTTCAGGAAGGCCGTATCCACATAGTTGCGGAAGATCGCAGTCAC
>CAINUH010000402.1 GCA_903853735.1 uncultured Desulfomonile sp.
ACTTCAAGAGATGAAAAAACAAGTCTCCGCGGAAAAGAAAGCCCGAAAACCCACCCGAGGGCTCAAGTCTAAAGAAGCCCCCGAACTGCTGGACAGCAAGACTGAAAATTCTGTTTCCGTGGATAGCCAATCTGATTACAGGGATATACTCCTGGAGATCAAGAAAGAATTGAAAGAACTCCGGTCAATTTTGGAGGGGTAAGCCATAACTGGTTCTGAGATTCGGAATTTGCCCCATTGAAATCCGTCGTCAGTCCTGAGTTGCAGAGTGTTCCATTTTGCAGTTCAATCCCGCGTTTCCAAATAGCGAGAATTGGGGGGTAGAGTGTTTCTCCGATAGAGGACGAGCATTTACTCCATGATTTGTCTAACTAGGGAGATGAAGCTTTCTCCTCTGTGGAATTCGTTCTGAAACATTCCAAAAGAAGAACAACCAGGTGAAAGAAGAACTATGTACCCTGGTTTAGCGTCATCCAGCAGCTTGTAAACTGCGTCTTTAAGATTGTCGAAAACGCCCAGGACTTTGTCTTTTCCACCTGCGCTTATGATCTCGCTGCGAAGGGCAGCCGTCGCACTTCCATCCAGGAGAGCAATCTTGTGTGCTTTGGATGCAGCGGCCAGAGCAAAGGGACTTAAATCAAGGTTCTTGTCCGATCCTCCGGCAACAAGCAGTATGTGTTTTTCTCCCATAGAATCCAGAGCGGCGCAGCCCGCAACCGGAGTCGTGCTCGTCGAGTCGTTCACAAATCCTACTCCGTTTTTCTCTCCAAGCCATTGGAGCCTATGTTCAACGCCTGAAAACTTTTCCACAGCTTCCCGTATTACTTGATCCTTGACTCCCAATTGTCGGCAAAGACAGACAACTGCAGCGACGTTTGCCCGGTTGTGCTTTCCCGGCATTTGAATCTTCCAATCCAACGGCACATCCTGGATTCGAAACACGTACTTTTGGCCGGGAGCTTCCGACAAAAGACTCCCGCTTTCTACTTGATCTCCGTTGAAAACGCAAAAATCATTTTCTTTCTGGTAAAGAAAGATTGCTTTCTTGTCCTGGATGTAATCGTCCATGCCTGAGTATCGGTTCATGTGATCGGGATAGACATTTGTGAAAACAGAAGCATGAGGTGATATCCTCGAATCATGGAAGCCTTGGAGCTGCCAGCTTGAAAGTTCGAGAACCACGGTATCGTTTCCTCCCACCGTTTTCAGCAAGGGCAAAGTTGCATGCCCCATAATGTTACCCGAGATGTGTACTCCAGGTCGGTCGGTCAAGAGGACATTATAGATCAGGGTAGTTGTAGTCGTCTTGCCGCGGGTTCCGGTTATGCCAACTATTGTCCCTTCGAAATTCTTGCAAAACAGGCTTTCATCCATCTCCACCGGGACTCCATGATCATTGGCCGTCTTCAGAAAAAGGGACGAGCGTGGCACGTCTGCATTACGCAGAATCATATCCGCGTTAATGAAATCAGCAGGATCATGGCCACCCAAATGGAGTTTTACGGGAAGCCCTTCGAGCCGTTTCAAGGAAGGCGCCAGTTGTTCCGGAGTCTTCAGGTCCGTTACGGTTACAATAGCTCCACTCCTCAAAAGGAACAGAGTATCCCCTAGGCCTCTACCAAGCAAACCCAGCCCCATTACGGTGACTTTCTTTCCCTCGAAGATTTCGCGTGGACTTTTCATCATGACTATATCAGATATCGGGGCATTATTTCCGAAAGGCCTTGGTTGTCTGAAATAAGTTTCTGAATCATTTGGAGATTTTCTGGGTGGCGTTAGATAATCAAAGCTCGGATAAAATCAATGGTCCATTGTCGGTTATGGCAAGCGAGTGCTCAAAATGAGCGGAAAGCTTATGATCCGCAGTTACGGCAGTCCACTCGTCGTCCAGCAGCTTGATCTGCCAAGTACCTTCATTCACCATTGGTTCCAGTGCGAGGGTCATACCGACCTCGAGGCGGGGATTCCAACCAACTCCCGTATAGTTTGGAATCTGAGGAGGTTCATGCATTTTTCTGCCTACGCCATGGCCTACGAAATCTCGTACTACGGAAAACCCGTGCCCCTCCACGTGACCTTGCACTGCTGCAGATATGTCCTGAAGCCGTTTTCCTGAGACAGCCCGCTCAATTCCTCTGTACAGAGACTCCCGCGTGACCTGAAGCAATTTACTCGCCTGCTCGGACACTTTTCCTACGGGATACGTTCTGGCTGAGTCACCTACAAAACCCTTGTATACGACTCCAACATCCACTCCCACAATATCTCCTTCTTTCAGAATTCGGAGGCCGGGAATGCCGTGAACTATTTCTTCATTAACCGAAGAGCAGATGGCTGCTGGATAAGGTCTCTGGTTTCTCATGCGGTAACCTTTAAACGCCGCTTTCGCACCTGCACGCAAAATCATCTTTTCGGCTATTTTGTCAAGTTCACCGGTAGTAATTCCAGGTTGGATCACCTGGCCCAGGTATTCCAGGATTTCAGCTACTATTTGGTTGGCAGCCCTCATCGTTTCTATTTCACGACGGGTCTTCAAAATGATCATCTCGGTTTTCACAACTGTCACGCCTCGTCAATCACGCAAGAGGATTAAGTCGTTCTTACGGAAATGCAATATATCAAAATCAAGGTCCAAGTGTCGAACCTTTTTCCGGATTGGTATCAGCAAGAAAGTTCATTTGTGCTCAGACTGGGTTCCTGGCCCAAAAATAATGTGATAAGATGGTAGAATCAGAAAAGAAGAAATAACAGTTCCAGGCATGGAGAACGGCTATTGGGGCTTGGGGCTCAGAAATCAAGTCCGACGCATTTTCAGGAATTGGAAGGATGTGAGTAATGTTAGAACTCAAGGAAGGTTCCGGGGGGAATATACGGCCTGTGGAGCGCTTATTCGAATGTAAAGTATATTATGAAGATACAGACTGCATGGGGGTTGTCTATCACGCTAACTATCTTAAGTATTTAGAGAGGGCTCGTACTGAGTACGTGGAAGACCGATTGTCCAGTGTAGCCGGATACCATGAAAGGGGATACCTTTTCATGGTACACAAGATAGAGATGGCCTTTCACGGGCCCGCTCGACTAGGCGACGTGCTGGTTGTAAGAACGTGGATAGAGAACACCACTCGGTTCCGCATAGTTGTGAAGCAAATCATCATCAAGAAGGGAGAACCCCGCGATTACCTCATAACTGCTTCCATTACCCTGGTGGCCGTGGCTCTGGACGGACAACTGAGAGAAATACCTGCTGAATTTCGTGCATTATGAAGTTAACAGGAGCATTCTCATATAAGGATGACGATTCTCTTTTGGTTCATGTGTCCTGTGGCGCAGTAAGGCGAGATCCTCGAGACATGCATCCATCGCGTAGGCTGTGGAAATACTATCCCAGGAAGTACGTGTTGCGACACGCCGGTCCGTACACAGCCTGTCAGGAGACACATTAATGAGACTTAGAT